>NZ_CAVK010000154.1 GCF_000382885.1 Sphingobium indicum BiD32 | reverse complement strand
CTTAGAGGAATAGCGGTCTTTATTGACCTTGCCATGGCGGTGTGACAAGCAACATCGACATATGCTGGTGGGCTCAGGACGCGATGAAGTCATTACATTCAACCGACTCGGCTGAACCTTTCGCGCCCGTTATAATTGCAGACATTCCAGTTTCGCCCTTGTCCACCAGGCAATGGGTACAACTGATGCTCGATGACTGCCGTCAAGCGCGCGAGGGACGCGCGGCGACCCGTTACCATGCGGCGATCAATGGCAATGTCATTTCCGCTTATGCGCGCGACCCGGTGTTTCGGGACGCCTATCGCCATGCCGACGCAGTCGCTGCCGATGGAGTGCCGGTGTTGTGGGCAGCCAAGTTGATTGCTGGCCGGGAAATCCCCGACCGCGCAGCGACGACGGACCTGTTCCATGATCTTGCCGCGGCGGCGCAGGATCATGGATATAGCATGTATTTCCTGGGCGCCACGGACGAAGAAAATGGCAGGGCCATCGCGCGGGTTCGCCAGCGTTACCCGCGCCTGGTGATTGCTGGCGCGCGCAATGGCTATTTTTCCGCCGATGAAGAAGAAGCCGTGATCCAGCAGGTCATGGACGCTCGACCGGATATATTATGGGTGGCCCTTGGCATGCCTCGGGAAGATATCTTCGTCGCGCGCAACCTGCACCGGTTCCACGGTATCGCCTGGGTCAAGACATGCGGTGGATTGTTCAACTTCCTGTCTGAAAGCCGCACGCGCGCGCCCATGTGGATGCAGCGCGCTGGCCTTGAATGGCTGTATCGTATGGCGTTGGAGCCGCGCAGGTTGTTCTGGCGCTATTTGACCACCAATCTGGACGCCATCTGGCAGATCCTGCGCAAGACCCCGCGCCACCGGGGATAGGCGATCATGGCGGCGTCGCTGCCATCCGTGGCACTCCGCACCGTTCGTGCCCTGCCGATGCTGATCGCCAGGCTTAACCGGTTGCGGTAACCGTGAAGAAGCTGGACCATGATCATCCTGGCGGTTTCGACGGAACTGGGCAGGCGCGCGCGGTTACCAAAGGATAGTTGATAGCCAAGATAGGTGATCAGCGGGCCGACATGGGCTTCAAATATCTCGATCTGCCGCTGGCTCAATTCCTGCTGCCAGGCATCTATCCGTTCGGGGGCAAGCGCCTGGCCGACCAGATGATGTTGTTTGCGGGTTGATGGCGGCACATGATAGCGCCGCGCCGCTATCATCGCCTCGTCAAATGGCAGCTCCAGCGTCGCACAGACACGGCGTAGTTCCTCGTCGGGCCGGGCGAGCAGATCTTCGTATCGCACGCGTGCCCAGCGATTGGGCGGCAGGCAGTCGCGAAGCGCCATGCCCATCGCCACCCGCTGCGACCAGAAATGCGCCGCGCTGGAAATGCTGCTTGGTCCCCATGCGACCTTGAGCAGCGAATTGGCCACGGCACGTCCGTCCCGGACGATATGGACAAATCGCGCGTCCGGACACGCATCCACCAAGGCCCGCATATGCCGGACATTGCCCGGCTGATGTTCCACCCAGAAATCGACGTCTGTGCGCCCTGATCGGGCACCATAGGTACGCACCAGCCAGATTACGGCATCCATGAATGTGCCGTACCCGTCGGGACGCTCGTTGCCGATCGGAAAATTCCATAGCTTGAAGCGCGGATGGGCCGCTATGGCGTCGATCGCTTGGCGCAACTCGACGATCTGGCGGGGATCATGGGGCATCAGGTCAGCGACGAATTGCGATTCAGGCGTGGCAATCATGCGATCGCCGCTGCCCAACATTGCACCCAGCAGGGTCGATCCACTTCGCTGACAGCCAACGACGAATACCGGGGTCACGCCTTGGTCAACAGCCAGTGGACTGGCTTCCACGTCATGCCCTTGGGGCAGGGCGCACGACCATGCGGTTTCGTGCGATATGCCCTGAAGGGGCAAGACCGGTTGAATATCGACGGGCGCGGGGGGCGGCATTTGCGTTATCCGTGCCATGTGGGCCACGCGAAATCGAGGCCAAGCATGGCATGGGTGCGCTCTCGCGATCGGTGCAGGCGCTGGTCGAGCCAGGTGGCCAGGGCGGGGGCGGGGGCGGGATAGCGCCCCTCGTTCAGCTTGCTCTGGTCCTGCGTGCGGGCGAAGGGTTCGATGTCGAGAAAGGCCGCAATGCGGTCGCGCTCGGCTGTCGGATCACTCTGATATCGCTCAGTAGCGATGTACAAAAGCTGATCGTGCCGGAACAGCGCCTGCCACCGGCTTATCTGCACATCATATTCGCTGCGCGCGCAATAGCTGTAATGCTGGTGGGCGAAGCGTTCCTGTCTGCCGGGGCCGATACGGTCATGCGGTTTGACAATCCGGTCAGGCTCGGCCGCAAAGGCTGCCTCTGGTTCCAATGTTTCAAAACCGCGAGCAACTTCATGCCAATAATGCGACCATGCACGCGCACATGGGTCGCGCAGCATCATGATTATTTTCGCGTCAGGGCAAAAGGCGCTGATGCGCGCAGCGGCGTCGGGATGCATGAGATAATAGGGGGTGCAATCCATCGTCATCACCGGAGCGCCTACTTGACGCATACGGTCCTTTGCATCCTGCAGTGACGGGAAGTGGGCGAGATAATTTTCGGTCGGACGCATCTGGTGCCGGTCGAACTGGTGGACTTCCTTTGCTACCGGCGCGATGATCTGCGGGTGGTTCGCCAAGTCCCGGAACAATGATGTCGTGCCTGCCTTTTGTGCGCCGACAATGAAAATTTTGGGCGACAGCCGATCACCACGCCTTATGGCCAGTAGCGCTTCGAGTCGCGCAGTGGCAATGAACGAACGGGGGCGGTAAAGAATACGCCGGTGCAGGGTTTTCTCGCTATGCGTGTCCATCAGATTATTTCTTCCCCCCCCTTCCATTCAGGCTTTGACTCGCATGGAATATTCTTCTTCTACAACCAATTGCATTTCCCTCCCACATCATTAACCATTTGATGTCAGGGCTGCGTCTCGAAATTGGAATGACCAGATGACCGCATCTCCTCCGTCCGCCGATCGGGACAAAGGCGTCGATCCGGCTGTGGGCGAATATGCGTTACATGGTCGTGGCGGTGGCCTGTCGGCGCGCCGGACTACTGCGATCATTTTATGCGGGCTGATCCTGGCCGCTGGCCTCGCATTGGCGGTTCATTTTGTCGATACGCTCACGGCGGTCCCGTCACAGCCCGACTTTGGCGTGCCCCCCAATTATGATCCGCGATCGCACATGGCCACCGGGCGATCGGCGACAGGCGTGGAACCGCCGGCCTTGATCTTCAAGCCGTTGGCCGCGCCTGACGCGCGTGCTATCAACGACGCGCAACCCTTTTCCACGGCACCCAGGCCCGCCGCACCCCCGTTTATCTATTCGGGGCCAGCGGACAACTGGCGGCGGGCGCAGGACTGTCTGGCCAGCGCCGCTTATTATGAAGCCGGTGACGATCCGGTCGGCCAGCGCGCGGTGGCACAGGTCGTGGTTAACCGCCTGCGCCATCCAGCCTTTCCCAAAAGTGTGTGCGGCGTCGTCTTTCAAGGCAGCGAACGCTCCATCGGTTGCCAGTTCACCTTTACCTGCGACGGATCGATCACTCGGCGTCGCCCCAGCGCATCAGCCTGGTCACGCGCGCTGATTGCCGCGAGGGCCGCACTGAACGGATATGTGTTCGGGGCTGTCAGCACCGCAACGCATTATCACACCGATTATGTCGTGCCTTTCTGGTCCGCGCAGATGGACAAGTTGGTAATGGTGCGGGGGCACATATTTTTCCGCTGGTCCCATGCGGGAATGCTACGCAGGGTGAGGGTCGTGGACGAACCCGTGATCGCGTCGATTGCGGGCCTGTCGGGCGATCAGAAAAAGGATGATGGCGCGTCCGCCGTCCTATCCTACGATATGGCCAAACTGGGCGACTGGCGCGATCGGACATCTATTGCGAACGGTGCTGGCCGCAAGGATGCAGGGGCAGACGTTCCGGCGTGGATACTCAAGGGGAGCCGCCTGCATGACGCTATGCCCGCTGCCGGCGCTTATATGCTGTCACTCGAACCCGGCGCTTTTGCCGGATCCTATGCCGTCACCGCCTACCGGATGTGCCGGGACAAGCCTGAATGTACGGTCATCGGCTGGCTGAACCCCGGCGACCTGCCGTCCGGTTCGGTCGTATCGGCGGCCGCGGCAAAGACCATGACGTTTTTCTACCGTGTGGATGGTGACAGGCGTAAGGAAACGGTGTTGTTCGATTGCGCCGTGATCGACCGGCCCGATCCGCGGCAATGCCTGCCCGACAACCGGATGGGGCTTTTGCCCAAATAGGACGATCGCACCCCGACTGCGGGCGCACACGCAAACAGGCTTTGCGAACCATTAACCTTATTCTGGCAGGAACGGTGCGCAAGCGGCGTGACTGCCGTGGGTGGAGATTGGGGCAAGGCAATGATGGGACGGCGAAGCAACTTTTTCCCGCTGGCAGCGATAATCGCCGGCACCATGATCGGGGCACCGGCATCGGCCGAAACGCTGATGGAAGCACTGGCTCTGGCTTACACCGACAACCCTTCGATCACGGCGGCCCGCGCCGACCAGCGTGCGATTGACGAAAATGTCACGATCCAGCGGTCCAGCGGCCTTCCCTTCGCGGATAGCAGCATCAGCTATTCCAATAATGTCTATCGCCAGTTTCCGCAGATTTCTCCGCGCGAAGCGTTGAGCATGAACGCGCAGGTGGTTTTGCCTCTGTACAGCGGGGGCACCGTCCGCAATGCCGTCAATGCGGCCAAATTGCGGGTCGAATCTGGTCAGTTTTCGCTTCGCAGCGTCGAGGCAAATCTGTTCCAGAGCATCGTCGCGACGTATATGAACGTGTTGCGCGACAGCGCGATCGTCGAACTGAACCGGCAGAATGTGCGCGCTTTGGATGTCAATCTGAGCGCGGGCATAGAGCGGTTTGAAGTGGGCGATCTCACCCGAACCGATGTGGCCCAGTCCCGTTCGCGCCTGGCGCTGGCGCGTTCCAGCCTGCAAAGTGCCCAGGCGCAACTTATCGCGTCCAAGGAAAATTATATCGCCCTGGTCGGCAAGCCGCCCCAGAATCTTGAAGTACCGCCGCCGCTGCCCGGCTTGCCCGACAGTGCGGAAGCAGCCGTAGCGCTGGCGCTGGCGAACAATCCCACCTTGCTTGCGGCGAACAAGGCGCGCGATGCGACGCGTTACGACGTCAAATCCGCCAATGGCCAGCTGATGCCGCGGGTCAGCGCTTTTGTTAACGGGTCGCAAACCGATTATCTGGGGTCCACCGTGGTCAACCAGGGAGGGATAATCGACGTCCGCAATGACAAGGCGGCGTCGGCCGGGGCCACTATTTCGATTCCGTTGTACCAGGGCGGGCGCCCCGGCGCGCAGCATCGCCAGGCAGCCGCACGCGAATCGAGCGCGATCGAGCAGGCGACTGCCACCGAACGCGGCGTGATCGCGCAGACCCGCGCCTCCTATGCCCTTTGGCGCGCAGCGCTCGAAACGATCGCGTCCGCTGAAGAAGCGGTCAAGTCTGCCGAACTGGCGCTGGACGGCGTGAAGGTCGAAAATTCCGCCGGTTCGCGAACGATCCTCGACATCCTCAATGCGGAGCAGGAAGCGCTCAACACGCGCGTCCAACTGGTCAGCGCGCGCCGCGACGCCTATGTGTCCGCCTTCACGCTTCTGGCGAATATGGGCCGGGCCGAAGCGCGCGATCTGGGCGTTGACCGGGCCTATTATGATCCCAAGGACAATTATGCCCGCATCAAGGGCAAATATCTGGATTTCGATTTCGCGCCCCGGTCCAAACCGATCAGCTCCAGCACGGCTGACACCCCACCGCAGCAACCAGGCACGATCCTGATCCCCGGCTTTTCCGGCTTTTGACCATCTGGCGGGCGATGCGCGGCGCCCCATGGTTACGAGCGATTAACCCTCTTTGGCTATCGTCCTGGTTCGCAGACGACGCTGTAACGACAGGAGGCAGTGATGGAAGCAACATCAGCCGGGCAGATCGCCGCCATCGTCCGCGCAGAAGCGGGCAAGATGCGCGCGGCGATCGACGGGGTCAGTGACGGTGCGCAAGTGAGTTTGCGCGTAAGCGATTTCGCAAAGCTTGCCTATATGATGGAACGGCTCGCCGACAGCGTCACGGTCCGCGCGGACGGCTCGCTCAGCGAATCGCGCCACTGGATTCCGTTGGACAATTTTGAACGCCTGCGTGCAGAGGCGACGCATTGGCAAGCGGAGTGCGAGAAATTGCGCCGCGAGGCGCAGATCGACAGTTTGCTTCGTCTCTAGCCCGTCACTGTAGCAGGAGCATCAGCCCCGCAATACACGCCGCCCAGAACGCTACAATCATAGCCATAATCGCGGTAAAAATCGCATAGTTGCGGGCTACTTTCCATGGCTTGAGCCGCCGGATGTGCGGACGCGGCGCATCGCGATGGGGGACAAGAGTGGCATCCGCCTCGGCGATTGATTCCATGAACATGACTCAGCTCCTTCAATCTCTACTTAAACAATAGAGATTTAGGATGGTAGATAGATTTCGCCAGGGCGTGGTAAAGTCGTGATTTATCGCGTGGAGTGGCGAGCAGGGCGTGAACGACGAAATGGCGACAGCCAACGCCGCCATTTCGTCGTCGCAGTGAAGGTCAGCCCGCAGTCAATGGCGTGGCCAGCGCATCGGCCCATATCTTGATTACCGCCGTTTCCTTGACCTGCCCCGTCTGGCGGGAATGCAGTCCGTCTGCACTGTCATTGGCATAGTCGGCCCAGCGATCGGTCTGCGTCGGGTCTTCGATGGCCGCTGAGATATCGACATGGCCCGATAGTCCATAGGCAGCGAAGTTGGTCCTGATTTCGCCGTTGAACGCCTGACGACCATCGGTTGCACCATTGGCATATAGCCCGGCCGGAACATTGGAACCGTTAGTGGATGGTGCCATCGTCGTCCACCATATCCGCACCTGAGGATTGATTGCCTTGCACTACTTTGGCAGAAGTG
>NZ_CAVK010000155.1 GCF_000382885.1 Sphingobium indicum BiD32 | reverse complement strand
GCAAATCCGTTACAAGTCCAAAGGCGTCGTCCGTGTCGGCATAGAGGTGCTCGGGTTCCCCATCTGCCGCAGCCAGAAGCTTGACGCCGTGCTCGTACAGGGTGTCGATCAGTATCTTGAACCGGGCAGCTTCCGATCGCCGATCGGCACCCAACACCGGGATCCCTACCAGAATGAGCGTATGGTAGCGGCGGGCAAGCGCGAGATAGTCCGGCACGCCGCGCGCTTCGCCGCACAAACGGCGAAACGAAAACACCGCCACACCCTTCAACGATTTGGGCACGAACAGCGTGCGCCCGCCCTGCACAGCCAATTCTTCGGCAGGAACATGGTCTCGGTCTTCAACTGGAAAGTCGGTCAATCGGAAAAAGGCACGGCTCAATGCTTCTGTCGAGGGCGAACCGTTGGGCGCATACCAAGTCTGAAACCCACCTAATCGCTGCATGCGATAGTCGGTAGGACCATCCAACGTCAGGACGTCGAGCCGGTCCTTGAGCATTGCGATAAATGGAAGGAAATGTTCGCGATTCAGCCCATTTTTATACAGCTCGTCCGGAGCGCGATTGGACGTGGCGACGACGGTGACGTCGCGGGACATCAGGCGCATAAACAAACGTGATAATATCATTGCGTCGGCCGAATTGGTGACGATCATCTCATCAAACGCGAGCAGCCGGGCTTCGCTTGCGATTGCGTCCGCGACGGGAATGATGGGGTTCGCCACCTCACGCGAGCGCTCGATGCGCAGCCGATCATGGACGTCCTGCATGAACTCGTGGAAATGAACACGGCGCTTTTCCCGGATTGGGATGACATCATATAACAGGTCCATCATCATGGACTTTCCGCGTCCGACGCCGCCCCACAGGTATACGCCGCGGGCCGCTACCGGTCGGCGTTTAACGAACCGCGACAATAAAGTCGGCCGAACTGCTTTGGGGTCGAATGCCGATACGAGCTCGCCAAGCCTCTCAGCGACGCGTCGCTGGGCCGCATCAGGACTGAGTTCGCCCCTTGCGATTGCGGCATCGTATCGAGCAATCACTGCATTATCGACCAAGTTTTGTTGCTCCATAAATCTTCAAAGCCTGCGCCATCGCTCGTCCGGCAGCGCTTCTGTATCGAGGCGGCTGACCACTAAATCTGGACGATCGACCCCATTGCAACGCGCCGATACCCAGTCCGTTCGCGAAACTCCTGCGCAGCGGTTCTGCGCCACATCCGCGCGCCACCATCGAGGCACGCATGATATCCAACAGTCGCGCGGTCGACACATGCTGCGGCGATCGCGGCCTGCCATGCGCGATCATCGCTGACCGGGCCTTCAACCGAAAAGGTGGCTTGAGCGGTATCAAAAACGATGAGCAGAAACGGCGTGCCCGATGGCTCGGTCATCTGCGGCTCACATATTGGTCGGACGACGACATGCTGGGAAGGCGCCCCGCCCGTGCGTTACGATAGGCTTGCCGTTCACGATCAACCTGCGTCAAAATCCTTCGGCCGATCGCAGGTAAGAAGCCATCGTGACACGGAGCGAGCGTGGCAAGTGTCGCTTCCAGTTGGCTGGGCGATAGGTCGAGGTTGCCGTCCTTCCGAGCGATCGCCGCGCGGTTGCCTCCCCCCTCGGTCTCGATCACGATGACGTTGCCAAAGAAGGCCCGCCGGATGCGATCGGAATAGACCTCGTGATCGCCCCAAAGGTTGGCGATCAACAAGCCGGAGGGAGCCATCCGATCGTAGCAAGTGCGATAGAAATCCTGCGAACATAATTGTGGTGGCTGGCCGTCTCTATCGAACCCATCGATCAAAAGGACGTCCGGGCATCCCACCTGCCGACTTATGAAGTGCGCGCCGTCATCGCATAGGACACGGAAACGCGGTCCATCAGGGGGAATGAGAAATGCGTCCCGCAGCGCGATGACGTCACCATCGATCTCGGCGACGGTGATGTTGGCGCCCGGTACTTTATGGTAGCAATATTTGGCCAGTGACCCGCCCCCGAGGCCAATCATCTCTATGGATCGAGGCGCGGGGTTAAAGACGAGGAACCCCATCATCATCCGCGTGTAGTCGAACTGGAGCTCTAGCGGATCATTCAAGCTCATGCCGCTCTGGATGCTGGACCAGTCGAAATGCAAGGAACGAACATCGCCAATCTGGCAGACATAGGGGCTCCCGGGCCTGGTCGCCGGAGAAGTTACGGGGCGAGGCCAAAACCCCAGACTTTGCAACATGCTGGTGCTGTCATCGTCGAGCCCTAAGTCGCCCGCAAGCGTCTCAGCATCGCGATGCGCCCATACCAATTCCTCCATCATCGCGCGCTGTGGTTCGGTCATTGACGCTGCAGGGCAATGGCAGTGGCTTCGCCACCACCGATGCACAGGCTTGCAACCCCCTTGCGACCACCATGGCGTTCGAGTGCTGCGAGCAGCGTGGCGATCAAGCGTGCGCCTGACGCACCGATCGGATGGCCCAACGCAGTCGCGCCACCATGAACATTCAGCCGGTCGTAAGCGATGCCGAGTTCCCGTGCCGCGATCATCGCAACGACCGCAAACGCTTCGTTGACCTCGAAAAGATCAACATCATCGACCGTCCAGCCCGCCTTATCGAGCACTTTGCGAATGGCGAAGACCGGCGCGGTGGTGAAGCGCTCGGGCGCGTGGGCATGTGCCGCAGTCGCGACGATCTCGGCCACGATCGGAAGTCCCAGCCGTTCTGCGATACTTTTCCGTGTCAGCACCAGCGCCGCCGCACCGTCGGATATCGAAGCCGAAGTCGCGGCAGTGATGCTGCCGCCGTCGGCAAACGCCGACTTCAACATCGGGATCTTGTCGGCCTTTGCTTTGCCCGGTTGTTCATCGGTATCGACGATGATGTCGCCGCCGCGGTTCGCAATCGTAACAGCGGCGATCTCCTTCGCGAAAGCGCCGGAGGTAACGGCTTCGTTGGCACGCCTGAGTGACTCTATCGCGTAAGTGTCCTGCAACGCCCGCGTGAACTCAAACTCATCGGCGGTCTCCTGGGCAAAGGCGCCCATCGGCCGGCCGACCGAATACGCGTCCTCGAGGCCATCCATCATCATCGTATCGATGATCCGGTCATGGCCCAGGCGAGCGCCTTTGCGGTGTTTCGGCAAGGCATAAGGAGCATTCGTCATGCTCTCCATGCCTCCCGCGACGAGGATATCGGCGGCGCCGGCGGCGAGACCTTCCTGCGCAAGGATCACCGCTTGCATGCCCGAGCCACACATTTTGTTGATCGTGGTAGCCTCGACCGATTGGGGAAGGCCGGCGCCCAACGCCGCCTGCCGCGCCGGTGCTTGGCCGAGGCCTGCCGGGAGGACACAGCCCATATAGATGCGTTCGATGAGTGCCGGATCCACGCCAGCGCGCTCGATCGCTGCCTTCACCGCGACGGCGCCGAGCTGCGTCGCAGTGGCCCCCGACAGCGCACCCTGGAAGGCGCCCATAGGGGTACGGGCATAGCTAACGATAACGACGGGATCGGTCATTGGAGTTCCTTATCAGCCGAACAGTCTCGCAGGCTGTCGGCATGGCGACGCCCGTTACGATTGAAAGATTGGGCGGGGTTCAGAATGTTGCTTGAAGAAGACTGAGGCACAGCCCGGCGACTGCGTTCGATGCAAGAACCTCCCTCGACGGTTCACCTTTCCGACGCCAAATGATGTTTAATATATCAATATACAGCTTCATAGCAGGAAAAAGATGTGTGGGATAGCAGTTGTCTATCCAAAAATGTTTGTTTGCGTCTATCGGAAAGCGAGGTGAACGATTTAAGAGCGACCGGACATCTCTCGAGGGGCTTGCCGGTGGCGATGATCGGCCTGACGGCCCGATTCTCGCCAAGCTCTTGTATCGGATGCAAAAAGGTAGATTTGTACCCTTTTGCCCGCGTTGATGCGCAAGCGGCACTTCAGTGCCCTACCCATTGCGGCGATCAAAATCCTGAGCCATTACAACTTCAGATCGAACCGAGAGAGAGCCGAGCCACACGCTCGTATGAGCGATGAACCGCTGGATCACGTGCCACGATCTGAATTAAATAACGATTTATTGCTTCCACTCGCAAGACAACAGCCATCCCTAAAAGGGAAATAGCAAGTTATCTTGCGCCATGTGGAACGATGAAGGACGTACTGGTTGACTTATAGATATAACTCAAGCTGCGTTCTTGAACGCGGCACGGTAACGCGTGACCAGTTTCCTAGCTTCCATCGTAGGAAGCCTAAAGAAGTTCGCAATGTAGATTAATGGGGGAGCCAGATTTTCCTGCCAGCGCGGCGGTGCAGCCGCCCGCAGGAAAGGCTCCAGACTTATCCGATACTCTGCTTCAGTCGCCCTCATCCGGTGGGCTGAACACCGACCAGCCGGTACGTCGGGCCAGTTCCTCGAGCGCCAGCGTGCCAAGGCAGCTATTGCCGCTGGCGTTCAGGCCCGGCGACCAGACCGCGATGGCAGCGCGGCCCGGCACGATCGCCAATATCCCCCCGCCCACGCCCGACTTGCCGGGAATGCCGACGCGGAAGGCGAAGTCGCCCGATGCGTCATAATGGCCGCAGGTGAGCATCAGCGCGTTGATGCGGCGCGCCCGGCGCGGAGAGATCACCCTCCCCCCGCCCGGATGGCGCCCGTCGAGCATAAGATAACGCCCCGCCAGCGCCAGTTGCCGACAGCTCATCTCGATCGCGCATTGGTGAAAGTAGCTGCCCAGCACCAGTTCGGCGGGATGACGGACATTGTTGAAAGCGCGCATATAGTTGGCGAGCGCCATGTTGCGAAAGCCGGTCGCGGTTTCCGACGCCGCCACCGCATCGTTGATCGTAATGCTGTCATCGCCAGCCAGATAGCGCACGAAGCGCAGCATCTCGCCTATCGCTACACGCGGTTCGTGACCGCCCAGATTGACGTCGGCGACAACGATCGCACCGGCATTGATGAAGGGATTGCGCGGGATTCCCTGCTCATGCTCCAGTTGGGTGATCGAATTGAAGGCATTGCCCGACGGCTCACGCCCAACCCGGTCCCACAGCTGGTCGCCGACCTTGCCGAGCGCCAGGGTGAGCGCAAATACCTTGGACACTGACTGGATCGAAAAGCCGGTGTCAGCGTCGCCCCCGGTCAGTATCCGGCCATCGGCGGTGACGATGGCGATGCCAAATTGCGCCGGGTCGATCGTCGCGAGTTCAGGAATATAGGTCGCAACCTGCCCGCGATCCTCCATGGACGCCATGCTGGCGGTGATGTCGGCAATGACGGCCGGAAGATCGAGGCTCATGCCTTTGCCCTAACCCAGTTGCGCAAAGCAGAAAGGCCGTATCGAACAATCATACAGACTGTATGACGCTTCGATACGGCCTTTCCAAACGCTCAATCCACAGGGTGCGGAAAAGCGCTCCGTGCAGGATCAGTCGTCCTGTTCATTCTCGCCCGACAGGTCGAGCGAATGGAGCGGCTGGACCGTGGAAATGGCGTGCTTATAGACCAGCTGGACCATGCCATCGCGTTCGAGCAACATGCAGAACAGATCGAAGGCAGCGATTTCGCCCTGGAGCATCACGCCGTTGACGAGGAACATCGTCACCGGGCTGCCGGACTTGCGAACCGCGGTCAGGAAGATTTCCTGCAACAGCTTGGCCTTGCCATTGCCGTCGCTTGCCTTGCGCAGGTCGGTCAGGTCCATAGACTGGGCCGGCATCACCGTGGAAATAGCGTGCTTATACACCAGCTGGGACTGGCCATCGCGGCGCAGCAGCACGGAAAAATTATCGAACCAGGTGATGATGCCCTGTAGCTTCACGCCCTTGACCAGGAACATGGTCACCGGGGTCTTGCTCTTGCGCAGGCTGTTCAGGAAAATGTCCTGAAGATTGTTCACTTTATCGGCCATGGTCTATGCCGGTCCTTTATTCTTGGCGGGACGTTACCCGCTCTTGCACCCCTGGGCAGGGTGTCTTGCCTGCTCCCGCTTGTCGGGAGCAGGGATAATCGTATCGCAATTGCGAAGGGGCGTCCATGGGGAATGGGTCGCCCGTTTCGAGCATCCTCCCCTGCAAGGGAGGCGGATGGCCGGAGGCCAGACGGAGGGGTGCCGTCCTATTCCTTGCCGTCGGTAATACCCAGCAGCTTGAGTTTGCGGTGCAATGCGGAACGTTCCATGCCGATGAAGGTCGCCGTGCGCGATATATTGCCCGAAAAGCGGCGGATCTGGATGCGCAGATATTCCCGCTCGAAACTTTCGCGGGCTTCACGAAGCGGCGCGCCCATGATCGCGGACTGCCCCATGCCTTCGCCACCGCCGCTGCTGGTCAGTTCAGCCGGCAGCATGTCCAGCTCGATGCGGCCGATGCGGTCGCCCGGTGCCAAAATCATCGTGCGTTCGATGACATTGCGCAACTGACGGACATTGCCGGGCCATTCATTGGCCTGCAGCGCTGCCATGGCGTCGCTCGCCATATCTGGTGGCGGCACACGCCGTTCGGCGGCGAAACGAGCAAGATAATGTTCGACCAGCGGCGGAATATCGTCGCGCCGTTCGGACAAAGGCGGGATGACCAGCGGCACGACATTGAGACGATAGAAGAGATCCTCGCGGAAGCGACGTTCCTCAATCTCGGTCGACAGATCGCGCGCGGTTGAGGAGATGACGCGGACATCGACCTTGACCTGGCGCTGGCCGCCAACGCGGGTGAAGCTCTGGTCGGTCAGGACGCGCAATATCTTGCCCTGCGTCGTGATCGGCATATCGGCAACTTCGTCGATATAGAGGGTGCCGCCATGCGCCTGTTCCAGATAGCCGGGACGCACGAGACCGCTCTGGTCCTCCAGACCGAACAGTTCCTCCTCGACCCGGTCGGGGTCCATGCGGGCAGCAGCGACGATGATGAAGGGAGAATCGGCGCGACCGCTCCAGCTGTGCAGCATCCGCGCGGCAACTTCCTTGCCAACGCCCGCCGGGCCGGAAATCAGGACTCGGCTGCCGGTCCCCGCGACCTTCTTGATCGTGGCGCGCACGCCGTTGACCGCTGCCGACGTACCGGTCAGTTCGTCATCCTGCCCGAACCGAGCGCGCAGCACCTGATTTTCGCGCCGCAGCCGTTCCGTCTCGGTCGCGCGCGATACCAGATGGATGAGCCGGTCGGCCTCGAACGGCTTTTCGATGAAGTCGGCGGCCCCCTTACGGATCGCGGCGACGGCGGTGTCGATATTGCCATGGCCGGAGATCATCAGCACGGGAATCGTCGGGTCGCGCCGCTTGATCTCATCCAGCAGTTCCAGACCGTCCATGCGCGATCCCTGCAACCACACGTCGAGCAGGACGAGCGATGGACGGCGCGAATCCAGCGCCTCGATCGCGCTGTCGCTGTTGGCGGCGGTGCGGGTGGTGAAGCCCTCATCTTCCAGCACACCCGCGACCAGATCGCGAATATCCTCTTCATCGTCGACTATCAGAATATCAAGCGCCATTGGCCGTCACTTTTCCTTTGGGCATGGCAATAACCTGCCCTTCTTCCAATTTTTCCAGCGCTGCCGCAGCAAAACGCAATGTTACCGACGCGCCGCCACCCTGCGCGTCATCGAAGCGAATTTCCCCCAGATGCTCCTCGACAATCTTCTTGACGATGGCGAGGCCGAGACCCGTCCCCTTGGTCCGCGTGGTCATATAGGGTTCCAAGATTCGTTCACGTTCCGGGGGCAGGCCGATGCCGTCATCGCGCACGGTGATGACCAGATCGTCGCCCATCTGTGCGACCCGCATCGATACATGACCGCGCGGTTCGCCATCTGCCGGTTCCGGCTTGGGTTCAATGGCTTCGACCGCATTTTTGACGATATTCGTCAAAGCCTGCCCCAATTGCCGCCGGTCGCAGACCAGTTCCAGATCGGGCGTGTCAGCCTGATAATCGAAGCGAATATCGGGATGCGCGACTTCGTGCAGGAACAGCGCGTGGCGGGCGATGTCGCCCACAGTCTCGCGCCGGAATACCGGCTTTGGCATCCGCGCGAAGGAGGAGAATTCATCGACGATACGGCGCAGATCGCCCACCTGTCGCACGATCGTCCCGGTCAGCCGGGTGAAGGTCGGCCGGTCGCTGGTGATTTCATCGGCATAGCGGCGCTGGAGCCGTTCGGCGGCCAACTGGATGGGGGTCAGCGGATTCTTGATCTCATGCGCGATCCGGCGGGCGACATCGGACCAGGCGGCGCGGCGCTGGTCGGACAGTTGCTGGGTGATATCATCGAAGGTCAGGATATGGCCCGACGCATCGTCCGACACCTTGACCGCCAGCGTGCGCAGGTCGCCATGGGCGCGCACCTGAACGATGCCCGCGCTGTCGTCCGATGCGATCAGGTCCGCCAGTTCGGTAGAGACGTCGGTGAGCAGGCGCCCGACCGGGTCGTCCCCCTCCTCCACCAAAATCGCGGCGGCAGAGCGGTTGAGCAACTGGATCACGCCCTTGCGGTCGACCGACAGCACGCCAGCGGTAACGCCCGACAGGATCGCCTCGATAAAGGCGCGGCGTTCGTCGAGCTGGCTGTTGGCGGCGACCAGCGCGCCGGTCTGCGCCTCCAGCCTTTGCGTCATGCGGTTGAAGGCCGACGCCAGCGTGCCGATCTCGTCGCGGGCCAGCGGACTGGTGACGCGCGCCGACAGGTCGCCTGCGGTGATCCTCCGTGCGGCCGTGACCAGTTCATTGACCGGTCGGACCATCCAGTCGGCCACGGCCAGCGCGATATAGACGGCAATGCCGACCAGCAGCAGCGATCCGACGAACAGGGCGACGTTGAAGCGGAGTTGCAACGCACGCGATTGCGCCGAAAACACATCATAATCGGCGATCACCTTCTGCGCGCGCTCGACATTGCTGAACGCCCAGGAGCCGGAATCGCGGGTGGCGTAGAGATAGATTTTCGACCCCGGATAGAGCAAGGTCACCGCCTCGATCTGCTGCGGCTTGGCCTGAACGACGACATTTTCGCCCGCGTTCAGCCGCTTGACCACAGCGGCGGTCAGCATTTGCGCGGCGGGCCGGTTTTCGGGATCGACCGTGGCGGCGGTGCGGGCGACGCCATCCTTGCCCACTTCGATGATGGCCGACCGGTTGAGTTTGCGGGTCACGACCTGATAGATGAAGCCTTCGGCAAAGCGCGGACTGTTGACCTTCGATTGGGCCAGATAGTCGCGCAGATCGCTGGCCATGGTGACCGTCTCGTCACCGACCTCGCGCAGATTCTGCTCATAATAGCCGCGCGCCAGATCGCTGGCATTTTGCAGCATCCCGCGCGCGCTGTCGGAGAACCAGAATTGCACGCCATATTGGAACAGGAGCGATGCGAAGATCACCACCAGCAGCATGGGCACGCTGGCAACGATCGAGAAAATGGCGACCAGGCGGACGTGCAACTGGCCGTCGCTGCCAATGGCCGAAGCCGCCGCGCGCCGCTTGGCCACGCGCCGTCCCAGCAGCACCAGCAGGGCGATGGCAGGGACAAGATTGGCAACCAGCAGCAAAGCGACGATCGGCGGGGTCAGCAGCGCGTAGGATTGGCCGCTGCTGGACAAGAGCCAGTAGGTCAGCACCCCCATCCCCAGGAACAACCCAAGCGTCACCGCTTCGACCAGGGCAGCCAGACGCCGTCGGCGCAGGAAAGGCGGCAAATGCCTCCGCCAAGCCGGCACCCGCCGGGAAACTGTAGTCACGCCGCTCATAGTGGCTTTGTTACAACAACCCCGTGCCCGATCAAACACAGTAATTGTCGCATCTGCTGTTACTGGTCGATTCAGGCCGTCGGTTCGTCCCGCCCGGCACTGATATCGATCAATCGGTCAGGCGCAGTTGCAGCGGGTCCAGCCCATAGTCGGTCAGCTTCTTGCGCAGCGTGTTGCGGTTGATGCCCAGCAACCCGGCGGCCCGGATCTGGTTGCCATCGACCGTGGCCAGCACCTCCTGCAACAGGATCGGCTCGATGACCGCCAGCAGATCGTCATGCAGGTTGCGATTGGGCTGGCCGATACCAACGCCCAGTTGCCGCTTCGCCCAGTCGCGCACGGCATAGGCCAGATGGTCGGCGGGCGCGGCATAGTCGGCCGGCACCGCATCCATCGGCAGCATGTTGCGCAGGATTTCGCCAGTGATGACATTTTCACGGCTCAGCACGGCGAGGCGCTGCATCATATTCTGCAACTCACGAACATTGCCGGGCCAGTGATAGACCATGAGCAACTGCGTCGCATCGTCCGCCAGCGTCTTGCGCGGCAGCCCTTCCTGCGCCGCCCGTTCCAAGAAATGGCGGGCGAGCAGGATGACATCCTCGCGCCGTTCGCGCAGTGCGGGGAGGGCGATCGGCACGACATTCAGGCGATAATAGAGATCCTGCCGGAACCGGTTTTCCTCGATCAACTGGGGCAGATGCTTGTTGGTGGCCGCGATGATGCGGACATTGACCCGGACAGGTTTGGAGCCGCCCACGGTCGTCACTTCGCCCGATTGCAGCACCCGCAGCAACCGGGTCTGCGCCTCCATGGGCATGTCGCCGATTTCGTCGAGAAACAGCGTGCCGCCCTGTGCCTGCTCGAACTTGCCAGCTGTGCGGGCGTGGGCGCCGGTAAAGGCACCCTTTTCATAACCAAATAGTTCTGCTTCGATCAGCTCACGGGGGATGGCGGCCATGTTGATCGCGACGAACGGCTTGGTCCGGCGCTGGCCCAGACTGTGGATCGCTTCGGCCACCAGTTCCTTGCCGGTGCCGGATTCGCCCAGCACCAGAATCGACAGGTCGTTCGACAGCACGCGGGCGATGGTGCGATAGACTTCCTGCATCGCAGGTGATCGCCCGACCAACGGCAGGCCGTCATGGGGCAGGCCGCCCGCCTCTGTTTCCCCGTCCGCTTCATATCGGGTGCCCAGTGCGTCGGACACGGCACGGGTCAGTTCATTGAGGTCGAAGGGCTTTGGCAGATATTCAAACGCCCCCTTTTCAGTCGCGCGGATCGCGGTATTGAGCGTGTTCTGCGCAGACAATATGATAACGCTGAGCGCTGGCCGGGCGGCGATGATATCCGCCACCCCCTCCAGCCCGTCGCCATCGGGCAGCATGACGTCGGTGATCAGCACGTCAGGCGTGAAACTGTCCATCAGCGCGGCGCGCTCGCGGATCGACCCGGCGGTCTTGACCTTATGCCCCTGCCGCCGCAGCGCTTCGCCCACCACCACGCAGATGGCGGGATCGTCATCGACCACCAGCACCGTCCCTGTCGCGGCCATTACCCCATCCCCATCGGCAGCAGGATGCGGAAGGTGGATTCGCCCGCCTCCGCATCGCGCGCATATTGAACAAATCCGTTCATGTCCCGCACCAGCTTGTCCACCAGTGCCAGCCCCAGTCCCTGCCCGTCGCGCTTGCCGGTGATGAAGGGGTTGAAGAGATGGTCCAAAATATGTTCCGGCACGCCCGGTCCATTGTCGACCACGACGATCTCGATCGGCAGCACCGCGCTGCCCTTGCCGCCGCCGACCATCACCGACACGCCATGGCGGAAGGCGGTTTCGACGCGAATGCGCGGCTTGGCGACATGCTCCAGGGCTTCCGCCGCATTTTTGAGCAGGTTGATCATCACCTGCACCAGCGCATCGTCATTGATGTTGGCAAATGGCAAGGATGGGTCGTAACGCTTTATAATACGGACATGCCTGGCAAAACCCGCGGCGGCGATATCGGCCGCCCGGTCGATCAGCGGATAGATGTTGCCGGGGTGACATTCCAGCGTCCGGTCAGTGGTGAAATCCTGCATCCGGTCGATCAGCGCGGCGATGCGATCGACCTCGTTGCAAATGAGCTGGGTCAGCGCCGCGTCGCGTCCGCCCTGCCCGCCTTCCAGCAATTGCGCCGCGCCGCGTATGCCCGACAGCGGGTTCTTGATCTCATGCGCCAGGATCGCCGCCGCGCCCATGGCGGAGCGCGCGCCGCCCGACGTGCCACGATGGCCGATCTTGCGCGCCTGGCTTTGCGCATGGAGCGACACGACGCGCCAGCCATCATGATCGACGATCGGTGCGATCATCAGGTCGACCTCCATTTCGGCGGTGCGCCCGGCATGGACCTTGATGTCATAGGCCGCGATTGGCTTCTGGCTGTGCCAGATATCAAAGCGCGCACCTGCCTCTGCAATACGAATGGTGCGTGCGACATCGCTGCCGACGATGGCGGAGCGGGCCATGTTGAGCAGGGTTTCGGCCCGGACATTGGCTTCGGCAATGCTGTTGTCGGGGCGGATCACCAAAGTCGCCACCGGCAGCGCGGTCATCTGTTCGGCCAGTGTCGGCCCGTCCTGCTGCATCCGGAGCGGCGGGACCAGCGGGAGTGCGCCGTTCATGCCGCCCGGCGCGCGTCCACCGCCTCCACCCCGCCCGCGATCAGCGGTTCGTAGAAGCGGGCCAGCATGTCCAGCACCTTGTCCGCATCCGGTTCCTGATTGACCGCATTGCGGAACTCGGCCGATCCGGTCAGCCCCTTGGTGTACCAGCCGATATGCTTGCGGGCCATGTTAACGCCGGTATAATTGTCATAATGATCGAGCATTGCCTTATAATGCCCTATGATCGCATGATATTGTTCTTCCAGCGACGGGTCGGGCACACGCTCTCCCCGCTTCAGCCAGGCCATGACCTGACTGATCAGCCAGGGACGGCCATAGGCGCCCCGGCCGATCATCACCCCGTCCGCGCCACTCTGTTCCAGCGCCATGTCGGCGTCCTCGATCGAGCAGATGTCGCCATTGGCGATAACCGGCAGCTTGACCGCATCCTTGACCGACCGAATGAAGCTCCAGTCAGCAGATCCCTTATACATCTGGCAGCGGGTGCGGCCGTGGACGGTGATCAGCTTGGCGCCTAGATCCTCGGCGATATGCGCCAGTTCGGGCGCGTTGAGGCTGCTATGGTCCCAGCCCATCCGCATCTTGACCGTCACAGGCACGTCCACCGCCTCGACCGTCGCCTTGATGAGGGCAGCGGCCAGCGGCAGGTCGCGCATTAGCGCGCTGCCCGCGTCGCCATTGACCACCTTCTTGACCGGGCAGCCCATATTGATGTCGATGATCGCAGCCCCACGATCCGCGTTCAGCTTGGCGGCATCGGCCATTTCGGCGGGCGAACAGCCCGCCAGCTGCATCGAAACGGGTTCTTCCAGCGGATGCCAGGCAGCCTTTTGCAGCGACTGGCGCGTTTCGCGGATCATCGCGGCGGTCGCGATCATCTCGGTCACATTAAGGCCGCAGCCATAGCGACGCACCAGCGTGCGGAACGGCATGTCGGTCACGCCGGTCATCGGCGCCAGCACGACGGGCATGTCGATCGTCAGCGGACCGATGGAAATGGGGGAAAGCCTGCGCATGATACTCGAACGATACTGCCTAAAAAACAGGCAGCCCATAGCGGTTATTGGCCTGTGGAGCAAGCGAAGGGGTCTGGCGGGGGCACGCCCAAGCGTCTATGCCCCGCGCCATGACTGACAACAGGCACAGAACCGTCGCCCTGCTGGTCGCCGCTGGTACCGGCAGCCGCGCGGGCGGGGACATTCCCAAGCAATTCCGCGTCGTTGGCGGCAAGGCGGTGATCGCCCATGCAGTGGACGCTCTGGCAGCGCATGAGGACATCGACGCGATCCATCTGGTGATCGGGGCTGGACAGGAGGCGCAGGTGCGCGCGCTGCTGGGCGGTCGCGTGGTGGCGGGAATGACGCAAGGCGCGGACAGTCGGCGCGGATCGGTGCGGGCTGGGCTGGAGGCGATTGCGGCGGCGGGCGGCGTTGACCGGGTGCTGATCCATGACGCGGCGCGGCCCTTTTTGCCCGGTGCAGTCGTTAATCGGTTGCTGGCGGCGCTGGACGATGCGCAGGGGGCGATCCCGGTGCTGCCGGTCGCTGATACGCTGGTGCGTGGCATGGGCGGAGCGATGGGCGATGGCGTGGCGCGCGACGATCTATTCCGGGTGCAGACGCCACAAGTCTTTCGCTTCGACACGATCCTTGCAGCCCATCGCGGCTGGGATGAAAGCCGCGAAGCCACCGACGACGCGCAGATCATGAAAGGCTGGGGCCATGACGTCACATTGGTCGCGGGCGACGAGGGGCTGGAAAAATTGACCTATAAGCAGGATTTTGCCCGTGCAGAGGCCCGGCTGGCCAGCGCCCGCACGGTGCGCGTCGGCATGGGCTATGACGTCCACCGCCTCGCCCCGGATGAGGAATTGTGGCTGGGCGGAGTGCTGGTGCCGCATGACCGCGGCCTGGCCGGGCATAGCGATGCGGACGTGGCGCTGCACGCCATCGTCGATGCGTTGCTGGGGGCGCTGGCGGAGGGGGATATTGGCAGTCACTTTCCACCATCCGACGCGCAGTGGCGCGGGGCTTCATCCGATCGCTTCCTGGCCTATGCGCGGGACCGGGTTGCGGCGCGCGGCGGCACGATCGACCATGTCGACCTGACCATCATCTGCGAAGCCCCCAGGATCGGCCCGCATCGCGACGCCATGCGCGCGCGGATCGCCGAGATACTCGACGTACCCGTCGAGCGGGTCAGTGTGAAAGCGACCACCACCGAGCGGCTGGGCTTTGCCGGGCGGCGCGAAGGTATTGCGGCACAAGCGGTTGCCACCCTCTCCCTTCCCGCGCTATCCTGATCCTATGCCAGACAGCATCCTCCCCACCATCCTGGTCGAACTTGCCGACCGGGTCATCATCGCCAACCGCCGCGCCGGGCGCACCATTGCCGTCGCCGAAAGCTGCACCGGGGGGCTGGTGTCCGCAGCGCTCACCGAAATCGCCGGTTCTTCCGACGTGTTCGAGGCCGGATTTGTTACCTATTCCAACGATATGAAGGCGGAACTTCTGAAAGTTTCGCATGATGTGCTGGAAACTTTCGGGGCGGTCTCCATCGCCACCGCCTGGGCGATGGCGCAGGGGGCATTGCTCAAAAGTCATGCCCATGTCGCCGTCGCCATCACCGGGATCGCCGGGCCGGGCGGCGGAACCGAGCAAAAGCCGGTCGGCACCGTCGTATTCGCCCGCGCCGAACGCGGGGCGAGTCCCGACAAGATCGTCGCGGACATGCGCTATTTCGACAATGATGGCCGGGGCGGCGTGCGGCTTCAGGCGGCGCTGTGTGCGCTGGAACTGCTGCTGCCCGATTCGCCTGGCGCATAAAGCTGGGCGGCGCGCGTCTCGAACGCGCCGATCATCTTGCGCAGCGCCTTGTCGAACATCTGCCCCGCCAGCATCTCGAACAGGCGGTTCTTGAACGCGAACTCGACCTCGAAATCGACCAGCACCCCGCCCTGCCCGTCATCGCGGAAGCGCCATTCATTGTGCAGATGCTTTAATGGCCCGTCGAGATAATCGACCCGGACATGGTCGGGCCGATGCTTGTGGACGCGCGAGGTGAAGCTTTCCTTGATCCCCTTGAACCCAACGATCATGTCGGCGACCATTTCGGTATCGCTGTCCGATCGGACCCGGATCGCACTGATCCAGGGGAGAAATTCGGGGTAGCGCGCGACATCCGCCACCAGGTCGAACATCTGCGTCGGGCTGTAGGGAAGATGGCGGGTCTCGTTATGCCGATGCATGGATTTACCGGGCGGCCTTGGCCAGCTTGGCTTCACGCGCGGCGCGCATTTCGGCAAAGTCCGCGCCCGCATGATAGCTTGACCGGGTGAGCGGGCTGGACGCAACCTGCAGGAAGCCCTTGGCCCGCGCGATCGCGGCATAGGCGTTGAACGCGGCCGGGGTGACGAACTCGATCACCTTGGCGTGCTTGGGCGTGGGCTGGAGATATTGGCCCATGGTCAGGAAATCGATGTCGGCCGATCGCATGTCGTCCATCACCTGATGCACTTCCAGCCGCTCCTCGCCCAGCCCCAGCATGATGCCCGACTTGGTGAAGATGGACGGGTCCAGCCGCTTGACCGACTCCAGCAGCCGCAACGAGGCATAATAGCGCGCGCCGGGGCGGATGGTCGGGTAGAGGCGTGGGACCGTCTCCAGATTATGATTATAGACGTCGGGCCGGGCCGTGACGATCATCTCGACCGCGCGTTCATGCTTGTTGCGGAAATCCGGCGTCAGAATTTCGATCGTCGTATTGGGTGTGGTGCGGCGCAGCGCCTCGATCACTTTCACAAATTGCGATGCGCCACCGTCGGGCAGATCGTCGCGATCGACCGAGGTGATGACGATATGTTCCAACCCCATTTCAGCACAGGCATCCGCCAGATTCTGCGGTTCGTTGACATCAACCTTGCGCGGCATCCCGGTCTTGACGTTGCAAAAGGCGCAGGCGCGCGTGCAGACGTCGCCCAGGATCATCACTGTGGCGTGCTTCTTGGTCCAGCATTCGCCGATATTCGGGCAGGCCGCTTCCTCGCAGACCGTGTTGAGCCCCTTGTCCCGCATCAGCTTGCGCGTTTCATGATAAGCCGGGCTGGTCGGCGCCTTGACGCGAATCCAGTCGGGTTTGCGCGTGCGCTCCGGCTTGGCAGGGTCACCGGGCATGGGGATCGGGGCGATGTCGTTCATCCGCCCCAGATAGCGATCCAGCGCCAGACTTGCCAGTCCCCATATGGCCATGCTTGCCAGCTTCCCCATTGTGCGGCACAGACCATGGCATGGCTGATTTTTCCAATATGATCGAAGGCTATCGCCGTTTCCGCCAGACCGGCTGGACCCAGCAGCGCGAGCGGTGGGACGAACTGAGCGAAGGGCAAAGCCCCAGGGTGATGATCATCGCCTGTTCGGACAGCCGGGTCGACCCCGCGCAGATTTTCGACACGAACCCCGGCGAGATTTTCGTCGTGCGCAATGTCGCCGCGCTGGTGCCGCCGTTTGAAACGACGCCGGGCCATCATGGCGTATCGGCCGCGCTGGAATTTGCCGTGCAGGTGCTCAAGGTCAGCGAAATCATCGTCATGGGCCATGGTAAATGCGGGGGTTGCAAGGCAGCGCTCAGTCATGATCTCAAGGATGCAGAACCTGGCGAAGGCGGTTTCATCCATAGCTGGATCGAGCTGCTGGACCCGGCGCGCGAAACGGTGATCGCCCGTTATGGCGACGATCGCAGCCGGGACGTCGAACGGGCGATGGAGCAGGAAAGCGTCAAGGTGAGTCTCGCCAACCTGCGCACATTCCCTTGCGTCCGGTCCAAGGAACGCAAGGGCGCGTTGAAACTGATCGGCGCTTTCTTTGCCATTTCCGACGGCCAACTGCATGTCATGGATGAGCAGAGCGGCATTTTCTCCCCCGCCTGAAAGGACATATCATGACGTCACTGGACGGGCCGAGCGGCAATATCGCCCTGCTGATCGATGCGGACAATGCGTCGGCGGCCCATTTCGATCCGGTGATGACGGTGCTGGCGGAGCTGGGCACGGTCAATATCCGCCGCGCCTATGGTAACTGGAGCAAGGCGACGCTCAAGAGCTGGGCCGCGCTGTCGATCGCGCAGGCGATCGAGCCGCAGCAGCAGTTCGACCTGACCAAGGGCAAGAACGCCACCGACATGAAGATGACGATCGACGCCATGGACCTGATGGCGAGCGGTCGGGTCAGCGGCTTTGGCCTGATGTCGAGCGACAGCGATTTCACCCCGCTGGTCACGCGCATCCGGCAACAGGGCATCCCGGTCTATGGTTTTGGTCGGATGAATTCGCCGGAGGGCTTCCGCCGCGCCTGCACCCGCTTCATCGACGTGGTGGCGCTGGCCGAAGCGCAGGAGCCGGTCGTCAGGAAGGTCGCCGCCCCGGCTCGCGCACCCAGGTCTGACGAAAGCAAAGCCGCGCCAGCGAAAGCCACTCCACCAGCATCCGCGCCTGCTCCAGCAACTGCCCCGGTCGTGAAGAAGGCTGTCGATGACGAGGTCATCAAGCTGCTGATCGACGCCTATGATTCGGTCAAACGCGACGAGCGCGGCTTTGTGCTGCTGGGGTCCGTGGGCCAGCTCGCCGGCAACCGCTCCAGCTTCGACGTACGCAATTATGGCTATAAGCGCCTGTCCGATCTCGTGCAGGCGATCCCCAACTTCATCACCGAATCGCGTGAAGGCGGACAGGTGTGGATCAAGCGGGTGAGCTGAGGCTCCATTTATCTCTCTCCCGCAATGGAGAGGGATAGGTGGCCTAACCCAAAAAAAAGGCCGATCCTGTGAAGGACCGGCCCGTAAAGTTTAGGAGAGGATGCCTGAAAGGCACTGCCCTCTTCAAATATTAGCGCTAATATCGCAAGTGCGAAAAACAGCCGGGCAGTTGCAATTTTTGCAACCGCCCGGCTGAAACGTCCAATCAGCGGGTCAGTTTCTTATAGGCCAGCCGCGTCGGACGATCGGCCGCGTCGCCCAGGCGACGGCGCTTATCTTCCTCATAAGCCTCAAAATTCCCCTCAAACCATTCGACATGGCTGTCGCCCTCGAAGGCGAGGATGTGGGTGGCGAGGCGATCGAGGAAGAAGCGGTCATGGCTGATGACCACGGCGCAGCCCGCGAAATTTTCGATCGCTTCTTCCAGCGCGCCCAGCGTTTCGACGTCCAGATCGTTGGTCGGTTCGTCGAGCAGCAGCACGTTGCCGCCCTTTTTCAGCATCTTGGCGATGTGGACGCGGTTGCGCTCACCGCCCGACAGCTTGCCGACATTCTTCTGCTGGTCCTGCCCCTTGAAGTTGAAGGCGCCGACATAGGCCCGCGTCGACATGTCATGGCCATTGACCTTCACATAATCGAGGCCGTCGGACACTTCCTCCCAGACATTCTTGCTGTCGTCCAGATGGTCGCGGCTCTGGTCGACAAAGCCCAGACGCACAGTCGTGCCGATGTCGATCTCGCCCGAATCGGGCTTTTCCTGGCCGGTGATCAGCTTGAACAAGGTCGATTTACCCGCGCCGTTCGGCCCGATCACACCGACAATGCCGCCCGGAGGAAGCAGGAAGGACAGATCCTCGAACAGCAGCTTGTCACCAAACGCCTTGGAAATGCCCTTGAACTCGATCACCTTGCCGCCCAGCCGCTCCGGCACCTGGATGACGATCTGCGCCTTGCCCGGCGAGCGGTTATTCTGGCCAGCGACCAGTTCCTCAAACTTCTTGATACGTGCCTTGGACTTGGTCTGGCGGCCCTTGGTGCCCTGCCGGATCCATTCCAGCTCGTCATTGATCGCCTTCTGGCGGCCCGAAGCCTCGCGGTCCTCCTGCTCCAGACGTTTGGCCTTCTTCTCCAGATAGGTGGAGTAATTGCCTTCATAGGGGAAATATTTGCCCCGATCGAGTTCCAGAATCCAGCCCACGACATTGTCGAGGAAATAGCGGTCATGGGTGATCATCAGCACCGCGCCCGCATATTCCTTCAGGTGATTTTCCAGCCAGGTGACGCTTTCCGCATCCAGATGGTTGGTCGGTTCGTCGAGCAGCAGGATGTCGGGCTTCTGGATCAGCAGGCGGGTCAGCGCAATGCGGCGCTTTTCACCGCCCGACAGATTTTCGACCGACCAGTCGGACGGCGGGCAGCGCAGCGCCTCCATCGCGATTTCCAGCTGGTTGTCGAGCGTCCAGCCATCGACCGCGTCGATCTGTTCCTGCAACGTCCCCATTTCCTCCATCAGCGCGTCGAAATCGACGTCCTCCGGCGGATCGGCCATGATGTTGCTGATCTCGTTGAAGCGGTCCATCTTGTCCGCGGTCTCGCGCGCGCCGTCCTTGACGTTTTCCAGCACCGTCTTGGTCGGGTCGAGTTGCGGCTCCTGCGCCAGATAGCCGACCGTGATATTCTCGCCCGGCCAGGCTTCACCGGTGAAATCGGTGTCGATGCCGGCCATGATCTTGATCAGGGTCGACTTGCCCGCACCGTTCGGCCCGACGATGCCGATCTTGGACCCGCGATAAAATTGCAGGTTGATGTTGCTCAGCACCGGCTTGGCAGCGCCGGGGAAGCTCTTGGTCATGCTCTTCATGACATAGGCATATTGCGAGGAGGCGGACATGTTCGGGCAGCTCCAACGGTAGGATAAGAGGATTTGGCGCGGAGTTAGCGGAGGCGGGGCGCATTGGCAAATGGGTGATGGCTCGCTACGCTCTCATCCATGCAGAAAATCCGATCGGGCACGCTTGCCGCCCTCCTCCTTGGCAGCCTCCTCACCCCCGTCCTGTCCCATGCCGCCCCGGCAGACAGCGCCGCGATTCGCGACGCTGCGCTCAGGGATGATGTTGCCTGGGATTTCACCGAAGGCCTGACTACCGAAGTCGGCCCGCGTCCGGCCGGCACGCCGCAGGAGGCGCGCGCGCGCGACTGGGCGGTGGCGAAGCTCAAGGCGCTGGGGTTCAGCAATGTGCGCGCCGAACCCTATACCATGCCGGTATGGGTGCGCGGCCGCGACGAAGCGAAAATCCTCTCCCCCTTCCCGCAAAATCTGGTGCTGGCGGCGCTCGGTAACAGCGGATCGACCCCGGACAAGGGGATCGAAGGCGACGTGGTCTATTTTCCGACCATCGCCGATCTGGAGGCTGCGCCCGCCGCCAGCGTGAAGGGCAAGATCGCCTTCGTCAGCCACGATATGGCAGCGACGCAGGACGGATCGTCCTACGGCTATTTCGGTGCCGCGCGGCGGCAGGGACCCAGCATCGCGTCGAAAAAGGGCGCGATCGCCATATTGATCCGATCGATCGGCACCGATCATCACCGTCTGCCCCATACCGGGGTGCAGATGTGGGCGGATGGCGTGACGCCGATTCCGGCCGCTGCGCTTTCGGTCCCCGATGCCGAGCAACTGGCCCGCGTTATCGCGCGCGGGCAGCCGGTGAAGCTGCACCTGACGCTGACCTCGAAAATGCTCAAGGACCAGCCGTCGGGCAATGTCATCGCGGAAATTCCGGGCAGCGATCCGGCGGCGGGCGTCGTGATCGCGGCCTGTCATCTCGACAGCTGGGACCAGGGCACCGGCGCGATCGACGATGCAACCGGCTGCGGCATCGCGGCGGCTGCGGCGTTGCAGGTGGCAAAGGCGGGCCAGCCCCGGCGCACCATCCGCGTGCTGATGGCTGGCGCAGAGGAGGTCGGCGGCGACGGCGCGCGGGCCTATTATAAGGCGCATGGTAGCGAGAAACATGCGCTGGCGATCGAATCGGACTTTGGCGCCGATCGCGTCTGGCGCGTCGATTTCAAACTGCCACAGGGGCATGACGCGCTCGCCACGCGCATTGCGGGAGCACTTGCGCCTTTGGGTATCGGTGCCAGCAAGCAGGAAGCGGGCGGCGGGGCCGACATTGCGCCGCTGGTGAAGGCTGGCGTGCCGGTGATCGACCTGCAACAGGATGGCACCCGCTATTTCGACCTGCATCACACGCCTGACGACACGCTGGACAAGGTCGATCCGGCGCAGCTGCGGCAGAATGTCGCCGCCTGGGCGGTAACGCTGAACCTCGTCGCCCACGCATCAGAAACATTGGGCGTTAACTGAACTTTTATAGTAGACAACGCCCTGTCGCGTGATTCCTTCGTTTCACCGGCGCAGAAAAGCATTGATTTGTGCAACGCACACGTTAATGCGGGTCGCTCGCGTAGGGTCACATCGTAACGTGCCTGACGCGGCATAATGCTATGGGAGCCGTACACAATGAAGAAGATCGCTGCTGTTTTCGCTTCGGCCAGCCTGATGGCCCTCGCCGCTTGCGGTGAGACGCCGGCCAACGAAACCGCGAACGCTTCGAACGCCGTCGTGGAAAACGTTGTTGAAAACGCCGTGAACGCTGCTGAAAATGCAACGAACGCTGCTGACAACGCCGCGAACGCTGCGAACAACGCTGCGAACGCGATGTAATCTTCGCATTAGCGAGATTTCCGAAGGGCGGGCCGTACCCACGGCCCGCCCTTTTTGTTTGTGCCAAGCGGATCGGTCCCATCGGGAACATCTCCGCCCGCCCATGGGTTGATTTCCTGACGCCGCAGGAGAAAATATCATGGGCAAAGGTCTGTTATTATGGCTGATTGGCGGGCCGATCCCTATCATTCTGCTACTTTGGCTATTCTTTCACTGATCGCCGATTGACGGGACGCGCGATAGGCCGCTAAGGCGCGAGGCGTCGGGGAGTAGCGCAGTCTGGTAGCGCGCCTGCTTTGGGAGCAGGATGTCGCAGGTTCGAATCCTGTCTCCCCGACCACTTCACAAAAATCGCTAATGAAAATCGCGTGATCCGGGCAATATCCGCACGTTGCGCGGATGGCCGTGGCTGCGCAGGCGTGACATGACGGGATGGACAGCCTTGTCGCCCGGCCCCGCCTCGATCAGCGTGGCATGATCCTCCGACAGGCGATCCAGTTCGGCGGTCCGATCCACGATGCGATCCGCCATCAGGTGCAGCACATCGACCGGACCTTCGCGGACTCGTTGCACCACACCATGCGCCTCCATCAGCCGCGCCGCCATCAGCGGCAGGCGATAGCGATCCAGCATCCTGGCCCAGAGCAGGATGTTGACGATGCCGGTCTCATCCTCCAGCGTGGCGAAGATGGCATTGCCCTTGCCGGGACGCTGCCGCACCAGCACCACGCCCGCCACCTTCGCCCGCACACCATTTTTCACGCCGCTCACCTGCTCGCTGGTCAACAGCCCCTCAGCGCGAAAAACCGGGCGCAGGAAGGTCATCGGATGCTGTTTGAGCGACAGCCGGGTCAGTTGATAATCGGCCGCCACCGCTTCGGACAAGGGCATGGGCGGCAGGGCGGCATCGGCTTCCTCACCCAGTTCGCGCGCACGGGCGGCGGCGAACAGCGGTAACTCGCCCGACGGCATCCGCCGCACGTCCCAGGCCGCGTCGCGCCGCGCCCGCCCGATCGAGCGGCAGGCGTCGGCATCGGCCAGCAGATGCAGCGCGCGGGCGGGCAGCCGCACCCGTTGCCCCAATTCCTCGATCGACGCGAAGGGACCGGACGTCGCGCGATCCGCCGCGATCGCCTCCCCCCACGCCTCACGGAACCCATCAATCTGGCGAAAGCCCAGCCGCAGCGCGAACGCCCCGTCCTGCCGGTGGCGCGGGACGATGTCGCCCCAACGGCGATTGGCCGGAGTCCAGCGCTTGCCCGCATCAGGATCATCCACCGCAATCGGCTCCAGCCCATTGTCCCACCCGCTGGCATTGACGTCGATACCGCGCACCATGACGCCATGTTCGATCGCGTCGCGCACGATCTGCGCAGGGGCATAGAAGCCCATCGGCTGCGCATTGAGCAGCGCCGCGGCAAACACGGCAGGCTGGTAGCATTTCAGCCAGGCCGACACATAGACCAGCCGGGCAAAGGAAATGGCATGGCTTTCGGGGAAGCCATAGCTGCCAAAGCCCTTGATCTGGTCGTAGCAGCGTTGGGCAAAGGCGCGTTCATAGCCGCGCGCCACCATGCCGCCGATCATCTTTTCCTCAAATTCGCCGATCGTGCCGACATTGCGGAAGGTCGCCATCGCCCGGCGCAGCTTGTTGGCCTCCCCAGACGTGAAGCTGGCGGCGGTGATCGCCAGCTTCATCGCCTGTTCCTGAAACAGCGGTACGCCATAGGTGTGGCCCAGCACATGATGCAATTCGTCGGCAGGATGCGGGGGCGCTGGCGAAGGGAAGCGCCAGGAGGGCGGCTTTCCATCGCGGGCTTCGGCCCGGCGGGCGAGATAGGGGTGGACCATGTCCCCCTCGATCGGGCCGGGCCGCACGATCGCCACCTGCACCGCCAGATCATAGAAAGTGCGCGGGCGCAGGCGGGGCAGCATGTTGATCTGGGCGCGGCTTTCCACCTGGAACACGCCCACGCTGTCGCCCCGGCACAGCATGTCATAGACCGGCACTTCTTCCCCCGGCACCGACGCCAGCGTCATGTCGCCCAGGCGATGATCGCGCATCAGCGCAAACCCCTTGCGGATGCAACTGAGCATCCCCAGCGCCAGCACATCCACCTTCATCAGGCCCAGCGCGTCGATATCATCCTTGTCCCACTCCAGAAATGTGCGATCCGCCATCGCCGCATGGTGGATCGGCACCGTCTCATCCAGCCGGTCCTGCGTCAGCACAAAACCACCGACATGCTGCGACAGATGGCGCGGGAAGGTCAGCAGCCGGTCGACCAGTTCCTTCAGTTGCATGACCAGCGGATTGCCCACGTCCAGCCCGGCGTCGCGAAAGCGCCGTTCCTCCATGCCGCTGGCGTGGCTGCCCCACACGGTGCTGCCGATCCGCGCGGTCACATCTTCCGACAGGCCCAGCACCTTGCCGACCTCCCGCACCGTGCTGCGCGGGCGATAATGGATGACGGTCGCGGCGATGGCGGCGCGCTCGCGGCCATAGCGGGCGTAGATATGCTGGATCACCTCCTCGCGCCGCTCATGCTCGAAATCGACGTCGATGTCGGGCGGCTCGTCGCGATCCTCCGAAATGAAGCGGGAAAAGAGCAGATTATGTTTGGTCGGGTCGACCGAGGTGATGCCCAGATAATAGCAGACCGCCGAATTGGCCGCTGATCCCCGCCCCTGGCACAGGATCGGCGGGTCGAGGCTGCGGGCAAACTGCACCGCTTCATAGACGGTCAGGAAATAACAGGCGTAATTGCGTGTGCGGATCAGCGCGAATTCCTCCGCCAGCATCGCATGAACCTTGTCCGGCACGCCATCGGGATAGGCTTCACCCGCCAGACGCAGCACTTCATGCTCCAGCCAGTCCTGCGCCTCCCATCCTTCCGGCACCGGTTCATGCGGATATTCATATTTGAGGTCGGACAGATCGAACGCGATCCGGTCCAGCACGTCGCGCCACGCGCCCACCGCCTGCGGCCAGTCGCGGAACAGCCGCGCCATTTCGCGCGCGGGCTTCAGGTGCCGCTCGGCATTGGCCTCCAGCCGCCGCCCCGCCTCGCGCAGGGTCACGCCCTGTCGAATACAGGTAACGACATCGTGCAACGGGCGATCCTGCGCCACCGCATAGAGCGCGTCACAGGTCGCAAGCAGCGGCAGGCCGAGCCGCAGCGCCATCGCCGCCAGCCGGGCGAGGCGGCGGCGGTCCGGCCCGACGCGCGGCATCGTAACGCCGATCCACAACCCGTCCGGCACCAGTTGGGCCAGCCTCGCCAGCAGCGCTTCGTCCGCCTCGCCAGCCATGACGATCAGGACCATGTCCTGCGCATGCTCGATCAGGTCGGAAAGGCGCAGGTCGCAATCGCCCTTTTGCACCATGCTTTTGAGATTACCGACGCTCAGCAGCCGGGTCAGCCGCCCCCAGCCATGGCGGTTGATGGGGTAGGCGATGATGTCCGGCGTCCCGTCGGCAAAACAGAGGCGCGCGCCGGTGACGAGACGGAAAGCCTGCGCCAGCGGCAGCGCCTGCGCCGCAAGATGGCGGCGTTCTGTGGCCGACTGCACGGTTTCGCCAGTGCGGATGCCCTGATCCTCAGCATCCTCCGCCAGCATCTTGCGCACCGATTTGAGCGCGCTCCACGCCCGCACCACCCCGGCTACCGTATTGCGATCGGCAATGCCGATGCCCGCATGGCCCAGCGCCAGCGCCTGCGCCACCATATCGGCCGGATGCGATGCGCCACGCAGGAAGCTATAATTGGTCGCCGCCACCAGTTCGGCAAAATCCGGCGCGGGCGATGGCGGTTCCGGTCGCCGCGCCCGCAGCGCCGCATCCAGAGCGATGGGTCGACGCCCCTCCTCCTCCGGTCCCGGATCACGCCCCCGGCTCATGCGAACAGGCCGTGCATGTACCAGCGCGGCATTGGCTTGTCCGGCTCGAAGAAGCCCAGCCGGAAAATCCAGAAACGACGGCCGCGCCGGTCCTCCACCCGGTAATAGTCACGGATATGGTCGGGCGCATCGCCCAGCAGATAGCGGATATCGACCTCACCCGGATCGCTGCCGGGCCGGGGCAGTTCGATCGACACGGGTCGCCTGCGCCACCATTCCCCGGCGATCCGCTCCGGCCCCTCGAACCGGGCGACTTCGTGCAACGCCCGCCGCCAGCGGAAACGGCGGGGCGGACCATCGGGGACTTCGGCGCCCAGCACCTCGATCGGCTGGGGCGGATCGAACAGATGGATGGGGCGCAGCGGCGGCTCCCCCGATTGCGGCGTTGCCCACAGGTCGGATGGCGGCGCATCGAGCGCAGGCAGCGCAAATTCCGCCTGTTCGGGCATATGACTGTCGTGCGCGCCAAAGCGGCGGACGCGGTTGCGCCCCAGCCGGGTGCTCAGCCGCTCGACCAGCGCAGTCACCGCCGCCTCGCCGGTCGCGCCGCCCTCCAGCCGCAATTGCGATGCGCCCAGCGGCTCGGTCAACGGCACATTCAGGCGCAGCAGGTCGAAGCCGAAGCCGGGGTCGATCGGATCGTTGAGACTGTCGATCCGTTCCCGGATCAACCGCATCAGCGCAGGCACGTCGCGCATCGGCGCGCCGGTTTCCACGGTCAGGCGGCGCACCAGCCCGTCACTGCGGAAAAACAGCGCCTCGAACCGGCGGCCGCCATGGCCTCTCTGCTCCAATATCTCTGCCGCCTCGCCCGCCAGTTCAGCCAGGATCGTCATCATGGTTTCGGTGCGCGCGACCGGTTCGGCAAAGCGCCGCTCGACGCCCAGCGGCGGGACGACCCGGCGCGGGGTCAGGGCGCTGTCGGCCTCCCCCACGATCCGGCGGATCGCCATCACCGCCGAAGCACCAAAGCGGGCGGCGATGGACGACATCGGCCGACGCGCGACATCGCCAATGCTTTTCAGCCCCGCCCGGCGCAGCGCCAGCGTAGCCTCCTCGTCCAGTTCCAGCGCCGCGACGGGCAGACGGCGGATCGCGCTATCCTCGTCGCAGGCGGCTCCTGCAACATAGCGGGCCAGCGCCCGCGCGCCCTCCGGCGTTCCGGCAAAGGCCAGCCGCACCGCCACGCCCAGCCGCGCCAGCCGCCGTTCCAGATCAGCCGCCAGCCCCGCCTCCCCGCCAAAGAGATGATCGCATCCGCTGGTGTCGAGGATCAGCCCGTCGGGCGGATCTAGCGCCACCGTGGGCGTATAACGGGTGCAGCCATCGGCCAGCCGCTCCAGCCAGTCCTGATCCTCATGCGGAACATGGTCGAACAGGTCGAGGTCCGGCACGCGGGCGCGGGCGTCCGCCATCGACAGGCCGGGCGACAGGCCCAGCGCCGCGGCGGCCTCATCCACCGCCGCCAGCCGCAACGCGCCGCGTATCTTTTCGACAAAGGCGCGGGGGCGCTCATCCTGCCCGGCGCACAAATGGGGCCGGGTCAGGCGCAACCGCTCCGCCGGGAGCCAAGGGAAGAACAGGGCGAGATAGCGGCGGTGCCGGGCGCTCGACGTCGCGACCGTCAAGCCCTCCTCCTGCCCCGGATATTCCATCAATGCCTCGTCCATCGGGACGTCTGAAACATAGTCGGTCACGGTCCCACTCCATGCGCCATGGCCCGGCCGGTGGACCGGCGCGGCGACGCAACAATTCGATTTGAAACAAGGATGCGCCCGGCGCGTCCGCCTCCAGCGCGATCGAGGGTGAAGCACTGACCCGCCAGCGCGTATCGGCGGCGCTGGGCGCGGCATCGGCGGCGATCCGCAGCAGGAACAGGGTGACGCCCGATGCTTCGGCGGCCAGCATCAGGCGGCGGCTGGCGGTCAGGTCCAGCCCGCGCATCGGCCCACAGCTTTCCACCAGCACCGCGCCCAGCCCGGCACAGCGCGCCGCCTCTGCCGCTGCATGGAGCATGGCGGCGTCATCAGGGGCCAGCACCAGCAGCATATTGGCGGGGTCGATCCCCAGTTCGACCAGCCCGGTGGCGTGCACCTTTCCGACCCGCTTCTGCATCGCTTCGGTGCGCAGCCACAGAAAGGGCCGCCCTTCACCCGCGCGCAGACTGAACAGGGCGGCGACACCCGCGCCGCTGCTGGCATCCTCCGCATCGGCGAAGATTTCGTGCAGCCGCCCGCGCGCCAGCCCACCGCCCAGCGCCGTATCGACCCCGTCATGCCCCAGCGCGAACAGCGCAGCGGGCGTGGTTGCGCGGCGTGGCTCCAGCTGTTGCAGGCTCTCCCTCAACCGGGCAAGAACAGGAGACGAATCGCGCATATGTTCACTATATGTTCTATCGTTCCTTTGCGCCAGTCGTCAGAACAGGGCGTGCGCAAGATACCATCCCGGTATCGCCGCCAGCGCCAGAAACGTGCCGAGCGGCACCCGCGCCGTCGCTTCTTTGGCGCGGCCAGTGGCCAGCATGACGCCCAGCCCGGCCAGCGCCGCGATCAGCAGGATGAAGGGCAAGGCCTGCCACCCAAACCACGCCCCAAGCGCGCCGAGCAGCTTCGCGTCGCCCAGCCCCAGCCCCTCCCGCCCGCGTACCGCGCGATAGGCGAGCGCAATCGCCAGCAGGCTGCCATAGCCCAGCGCCGCGCCGATGATCCGGTCAAGCAGCACCACATCGGTCGCCCACAGGCCCAGCGTCAGCCCCAGAAAAGTGAGCGGCAGCGTCAGCGCATCGGGCAACCAATAATGCCGCCAGTCCAGTACCGCCAGCGTCAGCAGCAGCCAGCCGAGCAATGCCCAGCCGATCCCGCCCAGATCGGGCATCGCGCCGATCGCCAGCGCGCCGATGACCGCGCAGCCCAGTTCAACCCGCCCATGCAGCGGATCAATCGCCGCGCCGCAAGTCCGGCAACGGCCATGCTGGAACAGGGCGCTGAGCAAGGGGATCAGATCAAGCGGCGTCAGCGTGCGGCCACAGCCATCGCAGGCCGACCGGCCCCGCGTCACACCCCGCCCCTGCGGCCAGCGCAGGATCAAAGTAGCAAGGAAACTGCCGATAATCGCACCGACCACCCCGCCCAACAGCGTCGCCAGTGTCTGGGTCACAACGTGCCTTCGACCTTCAGCAATTGCGCATTGCCAACGGTCGCAAAGCCCGCCTGCCCCAGCGATGACGCCAGCGCGGGATCTGCGGTCTCGACCCGCATGGTCGCGCTGTAGCGACCCGACCGCCAGATGCGCAGCGTGATCGTCTCCATGCCCGACTGGCTGGCAAGCGGCAGCAACAAAGCATCGCCATCGCACGCCACTGCGCCCGAAAAGCCCTGTGACAGGTTCAGCCCCGGAAACTGCCCGGCCATCCGTGCCCGCACCCGCCCCTCCGCATGGCCGCATCTGTCGCCGGTAAAATAGGCCGACACATCCTCCATCTGGAGGCTGGCGATCGGCAGCGGCGCAAAAGTGCGGCCCAGCGGCACCGCGCCGCTCACATCGTCCACGCCGATCCGACCAAACCCAACGGTCAATGCGCCTGCAATATCGTCAGCCAGACCTTTCGTCCGGGCGATGTCGAACCGCGCCCGGCCCGTCAGCAACGCCACCGGGGAAAGGCCCGCGCGCACGCTGCCCATCGGCATGTCGCCCAGCATCAGCTGATCGATCCGCCCGCTCCACACCGTACCGCGCACATCGCGCGCAGCCACGCCCAGCCGCTCCAGCCCGGCCAGCCCCAGCGCGACCCGCATCGGCAGGAAGATGAACAGGCCAAATAGAACGACCAGCAACAGCGCGGTCCGCATCCGGCGCGAAAGGACCAGCCCCATCATTGCCCCGTTCCCCGCACAAGCACCGCCTGCACCGACAGGCTGCCCGCGGTTGGCGCAGGTCGCGCGCTCATCGTATCGACCCGCACCCCCTGTGCCTCCAGCGTCGCCAGCCAGGAAAAGAGCGCCACCGGCCGGATCGATGCGATGGCGATTTCCATCCGGTCCTGCCCTTGCGCCTGCGCCCGTTCCAGCGTCAGGCCCGCTTCGCCCGCACCCTGCCCGACCAGCTGGTCGAGCGGCGCGGCCGGGCCAGCTTCCGCCCCACGGGGCAGCGCCTTCAATTGCCGAACAGCGGCGCGCACCGCCGCGTTACGGTCTGTTGCTTCCAGCAGCGTGTCGCGCGCCGAACGCTGCGCCCGGTCGAGCGGCATCGCCACCCCGAACCACAGGATCACAACCGCCAGCAACGCGAACATCACGCCCAGCATCACCCGTTCGCGCGGTGAGCGTTCCCCCCAGAGTGCCCGCATCCGTTCCATCATGACCGCACCGTAATTTCTGCCAGCGTCCGTCCGCCCGGCTCCTGCGCGGGGGTCGCCGTGATGGTGAAACCCGCCGCCTGAAGCGCGAGCAACACGACATTGATGTCATCCGCCTTCGCGGCCGCCAGCGTGGCGCGCAGCATCCCGTCCGGGTCGCGCGACAGGCTGGTCAGCGCAACACCCGGCGCATCCTGCATCGCCGCCATCAGCGCCGCCACCGGCGCGGTAAAGGCCCGCCCACCAGCACCCCGTGCGGCGAGTTGCTGCTCCATGGCGCCAAGTGCCTGCGCCGCATCGCTGGCACCGGGGACGACCTGCTGCGCCAGCGCCAGGCTCTCCGCGTCGAGGCGGCTGGCTTCGCGATGGCTTTTGAGGATGCCGACCAGCGCGATCAGCAGCGCCGTGAGCAGGATCAGCCCGCTCCACAACGCCACCCGTTTGAGCGCACGCTGATCGACCTGACGCCGCACACGCTTGGCGAAATCACCCTGCCGCAGGTCGATCGGCGGAGCGTCGAGCGCCGCAATCGCAAGCCCCTCGATCACGCCCTGCGACACATCGGCCACCGGCGCGTCGCCGATCAGGGCAGGCAAGGCCATATCGCCGGTCAGCGCCATGTCGCTGCCACGCAATACCGACACGCCACCAATCACGCCGCGCGCAAAGCCCGTCTCCGGCTCCGGCAGCAACAAGGGCGCAGGCACGATGCTATCGGGGTCCAGCCCATGATGCTGCGCCCAGAGCAGCCAGTGCTGCATATCGCTGCGCGCCGCCAACGCCACAATATGGGGTTGCGCCGGGTCATCCTGCGCATCGGTCACCGCGAACAGCTGATCGGCAGGCACTATGCCCTCCGCCAGCGCCGCCAGCCGCGCTGCCGCCCGCGCCTGCCGCACCGGCAGGTCCGGATACGCCGTCCAGTGCAGCGCCACCAGCGCGGCAGGCGGCACCAGCATCACCCGCGCCGCATCGGGCATGGCCGTAATGCCGCACGCCGCCAGCCAGTTCGCGCCCTCGCCTGACTGCACCGGCGCGCCATCGACCACCCGCATCCAGTGCGGCGGCGCGTCCGCCGCTTCGGGCAGAAAGACGATCAGGGCGTCGCGCGCGCTCATGCCCCCGCGCCCCAGCTGCGCCGCACCACCATCGCCGGGCTTTCCCGCGCGTCGATCAGCGACCGCTCCACCAGCTGCGTTCCCCCGACAGTCACCGCCACGTCCACTCCGAAAAACCCCGTCGTCAATTTGACCTGCTCGGCCACCTCGGTCATCGGCGACAGGCCGGCGAGCGAGGGCAAGGCCCAGAATTGTACCGTGCTGCCGTAGCCGTCCATGGGCCGCTGCGCCAGCAATTGCCGCGCTTGCGCAACGCTCAATTGCCCCGGCAGCAGCATCGCGAACAGCGGCGCCTGCTGCGGCAGCAACGTATTGATATTGATCGGCGACAGATCCGTGACCGGCAGCGCGCAGATCCAAGGCCGCACCGTCGCATAGATAGCAGGCGTGATCCCGTTCACCGCGCGCAATTCGCTGGCGTCCACCATCAGCCGATTGGCGGCGCGATAGGGCCGCTGCATCTGCGCATAGACTGCATCCTCCGCCCCGCCCGGCTGCGGATCGCCATCGCTGTCGATCCAGTCGGCCAACCCCGCCGCCGCCGACTGCGCCGCGCGCGCATCGACGCCCAGCGCCACCAGCAGCGCCTGAAATTGCGATACGCCGATGGGCCGCACCTTCAGGCTGGCCTCGCTCTCGCCGCTCACCACGCTGTTGAGGTTGAAGCAATTGCCGCCATCGGTGACCCGCGCCGTCGCCATGCCGCCGGGCACCGGAATGCTCTGGGGCGCACCCAGCCAGCCGCCCGCCAGCGTGATCTTCGCCGGATTGGCCGCGACCAGATCGCCGATCCGCAACCGCGCAACCGCCGTGCCTGCGTCGGCATAAGCGCGCGCCTGATCGATCGCGCCGCCATTGCCGGTCATGCGCGTGGCCAGCGCCACCCGCTCCAGCGCTGTCGCGGCGACGACCGCCATCACCGCCACCAGCAGTAGCACGGTGAGCAGCGCCGCGCCGCGCTCATTGGGCTTGCCCCGATCAGGCACCGGATGCGCCTTGGACGATCGGCTTTTCCGCCGGGCCGGGCGCAACCAGGAAACGCAGGGTGACGGGCGACTCCCCGGTGCGGGTAAGCGTCATCTCCACTGCGCGGGGCAGCAGGTCGGGCTGGGTCGGGGTCCAGTCGTCGCGCCATTTGCCCTCCGCATCGCGGAATTTGAGGACCACAGCCTCGACATTCTCCAGCAACGCCGCCGGTTCTTCCCCCGCCGCGCCATCCAGTTGCGCATAGGTCCGCCGCTCCAGCCGCCCCTGTCGCACCCAATATTCGACCTTTTGCAAAGAAGGCCTTGGCAGGTCGCCCAGATTGTCCCAGCCGCCCCGCACAAACTGCATCACCGGCTGATTCTCGCCGTCATGATGCGCCCAGAAGGCTGGCGCCAGCGTGCCGCTTTCGGTGCGGGTGATGCGCGGCACCGCCTGCCCCAGATCGCCCGCCAGCGCCCCGCCCGCGCGCTGCACCGCCGCCATGTCATCCAGCCGCGCCTTGACCTGCGCCTGCGCCGATACGCTGTTGCCCAGCAGCAGGACGCCCGCGCTGGCCAGCATCGCGAAGATCATGAGCGCAACGAGCAATTCGATAAGGGTGAAGCCGCGTTCACCCTTGATCTTTTCACCTTCACATCCGTTCGTTTCGAGCGTGTCGAGAAACGTCTGGCACAGTGCTGGCCGTTTCTCGACTTCGCTCGAAACGAACGGATGTCGGTTGGGGCGGATCGCCATCACTCCACCACCCGCACAAAACTCAGCACCACCGGCGACGCGCCGGGCTGGCCATCGACGGTCAGGTCGACCTGCAACAGGCGCTGGTCGTCGGTAGGCTTGACGGTCCGGCTCCAGTGCCAGCGCCGTCCGCCATTTTCGACGTCGCCATCCTCCTCACCGACAGAAGGCGGAACGGGGTCGCTCTGCACATCGACCATCAGGTTGCGCGCGACAATCTGGCCCAGCGCCTTGCTGTCCAGATCAGCCGCGGTGCGCAGCGTCACCCCCTGCAACCGCACCAGCGCCAGCGCCGCCAGACTGAACACCGCCAGCGCGACCAGCATTTCCAACAAGGTGAAGCCCTGTTGGGCGGAACGCATCAAAGGCGTGAAGTCGCGCTCAACGTTTCCGTCACCCCGGACTTGATCCGGGGTCCAGGGCGCAAAGCGCTGCCGTCTGTCGCCCTGGATGCCGGGTCCGGCCCGGCATGACGGTGGAGGGGATGGCAGATTATCCACCGACCATGACCTTCCCCGCCATGTCCACGCGCACCGACACCCGTTCGCCCTCACGCGCCAGCGTCACCGTCAGCGGATCGGTGGGCAAGCCGGTGCCGTCGAAGGCGATCTGCTGCCGCCCATCCTTGCCCACCAGCGCGCGGGTGCCGCTTTTCCAGTTGGCGGTGACGAAGGGCTTGTCCTCCAGCGCCACCCATTGCCCGCCATCGCGGCGCTGGAAGCCATAGCCGGACGCCGATACCCAAAGGCCCATCGGCGCGGCCGTCACGACCGCTTCGTCGCGCGCGGCGGCGACGCGCGCGGCAAAGCGGTCGGCATCCTCGATCACGCGCCCGCGCGGATCGGGAATGGCCATGACGACGGCAGCCGAAATGAAGCCGATGATCGTCAGCACGACCATCAGTTCAAGCAGCGTAAATCCTGCATCGGACGCGGGATCAGAGTTCGCTGGAATAGATATCCGCATTTTCACTCTCGCCGCCCGGCTGGCCATCCGCGCCCAGCGAACTAATGTCGAACGCGCCCTTGCGCCCCGGCACGGTATAGACATAGGCGCGACCCCACGGATCGTCGGGGAGCTTCTTGATATAGCCGCCACGCCGGTAGCGTTGCGGCTGCGCCAGCGATGCGGGCGGGTTAAGCAGCGCCTGCAACCCGTCCGACCCGGCTGGATAGGCCAGATTGTCGAGCCGATATTGCTCCAGCGCCTGTTCGATGGTCGAAATGTCCGCCTTTGCCTTCTCCACCCGCGCAGTGTCGGTGGCGGGGATGACGTTAATCGCCACGATCGTCGCCAGCAGGCCGATGATGACGATGACGACCATCAGTTCGACCAGGGTAAAGCCATGCTCAGCGGAACGCCTGACGGAACAGAATCCCTCTTCCCCGTTCGTCCTGAGCCTGTCGAAGGACTGCTTTTTTCTTCTAAAGAAGGGCAGGGCTTCGACAAGCTCAGCCCGAACGGTTTTTAGTGTAACCATATTCAACTCCTAAGCCCCGGTCAGGCTTTGCAGCTGCAAGATCGGCAGCAGGATGGACAGGATGATGACGGCGACGATCGCGCCCATCATGATGATGATGATCGGTTCCAGCATGGCGAGCGCGGTGGAGGTGAAGGCGTCAAACTCGCGTTCCAGATATTCCGCCGCCCGTTCCAGCATCGTGTCGAGCCGCCCCGCGCTCTCCCCGCTGGCCGCCAGATAGACCAGCAAGGGCGGGAATACCCCCGCCCGCCGGAGCGCTGCCGACAGGCTGCCGCCGCCACGAATAGCCTCCACAATATCGTCCGAAGCGCGCCGCAGCACCCGGTTATGGACGGTGTTGGCGGTCAGCGTCAGCCCCTCCAGCAGGGGCAGGCGGCTTGCCACCATTGTGGACAGGGTGCGCGCCATCCGCGCCGCGTGCAGATCGCGGATCAGCTTGCCCAGCACCGGCAGGCCCAGCAACATCGCGTCGAAGCGATAATGGAACCCCTCATTCTTCATCGCGCGCCAGAAGCCGACGCCAGCCAGCCCGATCAGGATCAGCAGCAGCCACCACCAGCCCGCCAGAAAGGCAGACAGCCCCATCACCATCCGCGTCAGCAGCGGCAATTCCTGCCCGACCGTATCGAATTGCTCGACCACCTTGGGCACGACGAAGATCATCAGCGCCGCGACCACCAGCACCGCAAAGCTGGCCAGCACCGACGGATAGGCGATCGCGGTCAGCACCTTGGACCGCATCAGCGCCTGCCGTTCCATCAGGTCTGACAGTCGCTCCATGATCGCGGGCAGGCTGCCCGAACTTTCGCCAGCGGAGATCATCGCGCGATAGAGCGGCGGAAAGCTTTTCGGCTCCGCGCCCAACGCATCGGCCAGCCGCCGCCCTTCCATCACGCCGCCATGCACTTTGCCGACAATGAGCCGAACATGCTCCTGCTCGCTCTGCCGCCCGATGGTGCGCAGCGACTCCTCCAGCGGACTCACCTGTGTCAGCGTCGCCAGTTGCCGGGTGAACAGGGTCAGTTCCTTGGGGCTGAGGCGCGGGGTGCGCTGTGCCAGACCCGTCCGTTTACGCGCGACCTCGACCGCGCCGGCACTGAGTTCGACAATGAACAGCTTGCGCGCGTCGAGCTTGGCCCGCGCATCGTCCAGCGTATCGGCCTTCAGCGCGCCTTTTCGCTCCTTGCCCGCCGGGTCGATCGCGACATAGTCAAATTCAGCCATCGGCAATGGTTTCCGCGTCCACGCTGTCGCGCCGCGACACGCGGATGGCTTCCTCCGCCGTGGTCTGCCCGTCGCGCACCAAAGCCCGCGCTGCCGATCCCAGATTGGGGGCGTTGAGGAAAGCATGGCGCGCGATCAGCGATTCATCGCCACCATCATTGATGAGGCGGCGGATCGTGTCGTCTACCCGGATCGCCTCGAACACGCCGATCCGGCCCTTGTAACCGGTGCCGCCACATTCGCCGCAACCCTTGGCGCGATAGATGATCGTGCCGGGGTCGAAACCCAGCAGCGCGCTGGCCGACTTGTCCGCCTGCACCGGTTCGCGGCAATGCTGGCACAACCGCCGTACCAGTCGCTGGGCGATGACCGCGCGCAGGGTGGAGGCGAGCAGGAACGGCTCGACCCGCATGTCGCGCATCCGGGTGATCGCCCCGACCGCGTCATTGGTGTGGACGGTCGACAGCACCAGATGCCCGGTCAGCGACGCCTGCACCGCAATTTCCGCGGTCTCGCGATCACGGATTTCGCCGACCATCACCACATCGGGGTCCTGCCGCAGGATCGCGCGCAGCCCGGCCGCGAAGGTCAGGCCGACCTTGGCATTCACCTGCGTCTGGCCCACGCCCTCCATCGCATATTCGACCGGGTCCTCGACCGTCAGGATATTGCGGCTGCCATCATTGAGCTGGCGCAGGCCCGCATAGAGCGTCGTCGTCTTGCCTGAACCGGTCGGCCCGGTAACCAGGATGATGCCATTGGGTTCGCTCAACCCTTCCCGGAAAATCCGGTCCGGCACCCCGTTCATGCCCAGCAGGTCGAGCGTGATCCCGGCATTTTCCTTGTCCAGGATACGCAGCACCACCCGCTCGCCCGCCCGGCTCGGCAGGGTCGATACACGCACGTCGAGCAGTTTGCCGCCCAGCGTCAGGCCGATACGCCCATCCTGCGGCACGCGCCGTTCGGCAATGTCGAGCCGCGCCATCACCTTGACGCGGCTGACCACGACCGGCGCGACATGGGGCGGCATCCGCAGCGTTTCGCGCAGCACCCCGTCGATCCGCATCCGCACGACCAGGCCGGTTTCATAGGGTTCGATATGGATGTCCGACACGCCCTGCCGCGCGGCTTCGGCGATGATGCCGTTGATCAGGCGGATGGCGGGCGCATCGTCGGCGCTGTCGAGCAGATCGTCGGCGGTCGGTATGTCGGCCGCCAGCATGTCCAGCTCGTCCGCGCCCATGTCGATCGACCCGGCCATGGCCGCCGCGCTGCCATCCATCGCATAATGGTTGGACAGATGCCGGTCGAACTCGGCCGGATCGACGAAGCTGACGTCGAAACTGCGCGCCAGATGGCGGCGGACTTCCAGCAATATGCGCGGATCGCTTCCTTCACGGATCGCGATGGCCAGGCGTTCGCCCTCCTGCGGGAGCAAGACCACGCCATGCTTGCGGGCGAAGCTGTAGGGAATGTCGATGGCGCGTTCAGGGACAGTTGATTGAAGATCAGAAACGACTTCACTCATACCAACCCCCGTTCGGGCTGAGCTTGTCGAAGCCCAGCCCTTTCTTGAGCAGCAGAAGGACGGCCCCCTTCGACT
>NZ_CAVK010000156.1 GCF_000382885.1 Sphingobium indicum BiD32 | reverse complement strand
GGGGGTTGAGTAGCAACGGAACAGAAAACCTACATAAGGCAGCACGCCTCAAGGCCGCGGGCCATTCCGGAAGGGCGCGAAGTGGTGGTTAGCTGCCGTCCCTCCGACGCCCCTTGATCCAATTTGTTAGCGACCGAACACCCAAACCAACCGCTGCGGCTATCGCGATTGCCCCACCTAGCAGCGGCCAGTCTAAGCCTCTGTGGCATTCGGCATCTGGCGCACAGTCGCCGAGCGAACTCACGATGAAGACGACCCCGATGAGGGGAACACCGACAAAGGCCGCCATACCGCAGCCGATCTTTCCACCTAGCGTGCTGCTGTCCCGATACTCGCTCATGGGCTCGAAGCTATCGCTTTCCGCGACGTCCGCAATTGGGGCGGAAGCGGCCGTCTGGTTTTTCCAATAAACCCCGGTTTGATGCGAAGCGGGCCGGCGATTACGATCGGACCGCTGGATGACCCTCAATCTCACATCTACCCATCCAGAAACCTATAGCCGGTAAACCCATCCTTCGATAGATTAATGCAAGAAGGAGCGGGCGTCGATGCTGATCGGATATATGCGGGTGTCGACAGGCGAGCAAAATCTCGATCTACAACGCGATGCGCTGGATCGTGCCGGATGCGACCGGGTATTCGACGACGTGTGCTCGGGCCGTGCGACCGAACGGGCTGGGCTCGACAAGGCACTCGACATCATGCGTGATGGCGACACCCTCGTAGTCTGGAAGCTCGACCGGATCGGACGGTCGCTACCCCACGTCGTTGGGCTGGTCGGCGATCTGCAGAAGCGCGGGATCGGCCTTAAGGTGCTGACCGGCGATATCGACACGACGACCGTTACGGGCCGGTTGGTGTTCGGTATTTTCGCTACCCTGGCCGAGTTCGAGCGCGATCTGACCCATGAGCGTACAATGGCGGGGCTGGCCGCGGCCAGGGCGCGAGGCCGTGCAGGTGGTCGGCCGCGGGTCATGACGAAGCAGAAGCTGAAGGCCGCGATGGCGCTGACGGCGGATCGCGACAATGCCGCACGCGATGTTGCACTCCAACTCGGCGTGTCAGTGTCGACGCTTTATGCTTATGTCGATGCGAAAGGTCAGCCGCGAGAGCGGGCCAGCGAATTGCTGGGCAAGCGCGGGGTTCGGCCTAAAATAGCAGCATAGGCCGAGCAGTGCCGGTCAGCTTTCTCTCGGACGAGCAGGCACGGCGCTATGGTCGCTTCGCCGGCGATCCTACATCGGACCAGTTGGCGCGCCATTTTCATCTCGACGATGCAGACCGGATGTTCATCGGCGCGCACCGCGGCGATCACAACAGGCTCGGCGTTGCGGTACAGCTTGGCTCTTTGCGGTTGCTCGGTACCTTTCTCGAAGATCCGGCACAGACACCGGCGTCGGTCATGCGGTTCGCAGGCAGCCAGCTGGCGATCGACGAGCCGTGCGAACGGATGGCGCAATATTGCGCGACCAAGGGACGATGGCGGCACGGCCCGCGCATCCGCGACCATTATGGCTACCAGGTTTTCTCCGATCCACGCATCGCGTTCCGATTGCATCGTTTCCTGTACGCGCTGTGCTGGACGGGCACCGATCGGCCATCGGCGCTCTTCGATGCAGCGGCGACGTGGCTGATTGAATCCAAGGTGCTGTTGCCAGGGCTGTCCGTCCTCGAGCGCGATATCGCACGAGTCCGCACACGGGTCGCCACACACGTTCATCGCCGTCTCATCGACAGGCTGACGTCAGAGCAACGCGCCCGGCTCGACACGCTGGTCGCCGTTATTGGCGACGGGCGGCAAAGCCCGCTCGATCGACTGCGTGACGGTCCATACCTGCAAAGCGGACCCGAGATCAGCCGCGCCGTTGATCGCCTTACCGAAATCCGCACGTTCACAGCGGGCTTGCCCGAACTTGACCGGGTGCCACCCGGCAAGGCGGTCGCATTGGCGCGATTTGCCGGTGCGGCGCGGGCGCAGGCGGTGGCCCGCCTCCCCGACGATCGGCGCGCTGCCACCCTCGTCGCGTTCATCCGCACCCTCGAAGCGTCGGCCAGCGACGATGTCATCGACCTGTTCGACGTCGTGTCGACCAGAATGTTTTCCAACGCGCGCATCAACGCCAGGGATGCTCGGATGCGTTCGCTGCGTGATCTCGATGCCGCATCGCTCCGGCTTCGCGATGCCGGCGTCGTGCTGCTCGATGATAGCATCAGCGATGCGCAGGTGCGCGCGGCCGTGTTCGCGCTCGTCGACCGGGCAGCGCTGACCGACGCCGTCGCACAGGTGAACCTTCTCGCGCGGCCGAACGACGAGAGCTATTTTGTCGAGTTGCGCCAGCAGGCCGGGACGATGCGCTATCTGCCGAAGATGCTGGCAGCGCTCGATCTTGCAGCCGCGCCCGCAGGACAGCCGCTGCTCGACGCGGTCGACCACCTGCGAAGAGTTCACAGGGGCGAGAAGCGCCGTGGACCGCCACCAACATCGTTCGTCCCCAAGGGGTGGGCGCGCCAGTTGAAGAGTGATGACGGTACATTCGATCTGACCGGATACCGGCTTTGTACGCTCGACCGGCTACGCCGCGCCATTCGCCGTCGCGACGTCTTTCCTGTTCGCTCGCTTCGCTACGCCGACCCGCGCAAAGGCCTGCTGACAGGAGCCGCCTGGGAAGCGGCGCGACCGACGGTATGCCGCACGGTCGGCGTGGCGGTCGCTGGCGACGAGGAGATCGCCAGGCTGTCCGCGCGGCTCGATCTCGCCTACCGCGAGACAGCGGCGCGCGTACCGGACAACGATGCCGTGACCATCACGAAAACGGCGAGCGGCGCCGACCTGTCGATCGCACCGCTCGACAGGATCGACGAGCCACTCAGCCTCACCGATCTCCATAGGGCAATCGACGCGCGCTTGCCGCAGCTGGATCTTCCCGAGCTGATCCTGGAGATGCATGCGCGAACCGGTTTCGCGGCGGCGTTCACGCATGCCAGCGAAGGCAATGCACGCGCCGAGGATATAGCGACGACGATCTGCGCGGTGCTTGTCGCGGAGGCCACCAATACCGGATTCGAACCGCTTGTCCGTCCCGAGGTGTCCGCGCTGCGCCGGTCACGGTTGAGCTGGGTGAAGCAGAACTTCATCCGCGCCGAGACGCTGACCACAGCCAACGCGCTGCTGGTCGCGGCCCATAACAGGATACCACTGGCCCGCGTTTGGGGCAGCGGCGAGGTCGCCTCTGCCGATGGACTGCGTTTCACCGTGCCAGTCCGCACGATCCACGCCGGCCCAAACCCGCGCTATTTCGGGCGCGAACGCGGCATCACCTGGTACAATCTGGTTTCTGATCGCTTTTCCGGGCTGAATGCTCTGACGGTGCCCGGCACGTTGCGCGACAGCCTCTATCTGCTTGCCGTCGTGCTCGACCAGGAAACCGAATTGCGGCCAGGCGAGATCATGACCGACACAGCCGGCTACACCGACACGATCTTCGGCATTTTTCACCTGCTCGGGCTCCAGTTCTCGCCGCGCATCGCCGACATTGGCGGCGCGCGGTTCTGGCGTGTCGATGGCAAGGCCGATTATGGCGTGCTGGATGACCTCGCCGCGAATAGGATCAACACCAGGCTGATTGTCGAACATTGGGATGATCTCCTTCGACTGGCCGGATCGCTCAAACTCGGCGTCGTGCGCGCGACCGATCTCACCCGTGTCCTTCAGACCAATGATCGCCCCACCAGGCTGGCACGTGCCCTTCAGGAGCTTGGCCGCCTCATCAAGTCACTCTACATGCTGCGGTTCATCGACGACGAAACCTACCGGCGCCGGATCCTGGTCCAGCTCAATCGCGGCGAGAGCCGCCACCTGCTTGCCCGCACCATATTCCACGGCAAGCGCGGTGAACTTCGCCAGCGCTACCGCGAAGGGCAGGAGGATCAGCTCGGCGCGCTCGGGCTCGTCGTCAACCTGGTCGTGCTCTGGAACACGATCTACATCGACGCGGCGGTCAGCCAGCTACGCGCCGAAGGCCATGTGATCCTGGACGAGGACGTCGCCCGCCTCTCGCCGCTTGGTTCCAGGCACATCAACATGCTCGGGCGCTATGCCTTCACCATTCCCGACATCGTGGCGCGCGGCGAGTTGAGGCCGCTACGCGATCCTGGTGCCACAGGTATCGACGATGCTTGAAGCCCCTTATGTAGGTTTTCTGTTCCGTTGCTACTCAAACCC
>NZ_CAVK010000157.1 GCF_000382885.1 Sphingobium indicum BiD32 | reverse complement strand
ACAGACCTTGAGGTGCCCCCTATGGCGTGCCAACGGCTCGACGGAGTTCGGCAATGGCGTCAAATATGGCGCGTCACACCTGCGTCAGACCGTGGTGTCGGTGACCGGCGATCCAGCGGTAATCGCACGCGAAATTGCCGCCGTTCGCCGCCGTCTGGCCGCACTGCGGACCGAGGAGGCCGCGCTTGAGGCGAGCCTCACTTCCCTTCAGAGCCAACTGGCGGAGCTCGAGAAAGGCCCGCGATCAGCTCCGTTCGCGGGGGCCGCGGTAACCAGCTCATCGCCATCCTCGGCCAAGGTCGACCTGTTCTGCAGCCTGTTCAGGGGGCGCACAGATGTCTTCCCGCTGCGCTGGGAAAACCGTAATACGGGCAAAGCTGGCTATTCGCCGGCCTGCGTCAACGAATGGGCACGTGGCATCTGCGCCAAGCCCAAGGTCAAATGCGGGCAATGCCCGCATCAGGCGTTCATTGGCGTATCCGACGCCGTTATCGCCAAGCACCTGGGCGGCGGTAGCACACGCTCGGGTGATTTCGTCGCCGGCGTCTATCCGCTGCTGGCCGATGGGACATGCTGGTTCCTGGCCGCCGATTTTGATAAGCAGGACTGGATAGCGGACGCCACCGCCTTTCTCGAAACCTGCCGCGCGAGGCAGGTGTCAGCAGCACTGGAGCGCTCGCGTTCGGGCAACGGCGGGCATGTCTGGATCTTCTTCGACGAACCGGTGCCTGCTGCAACCGCTCGCCAGTTGGGTGCTGCGCTGGTGACCGAAACAATGGAGCGCAGGCCGGAAATCGGCTTTGCTTCCTACGACCGCTTCTTCCCCAACCAGGATACTATGCCGCTCGGCGGCTTCGGCAATCTGATCGCGCTGCCGCTGCAGGCGCGCGCCCGCAAGGCGGGCAACAGCGTTTTCGTCGACGATGAACTGACGCCCTATGACGATCAGTGGGCCTTCCTGTCGACGCTCGCGCGCAATCCGGCGGAAGTGGCTTTTCGGATAGCGGGCGAGGCCGAAGCGGTCGGCCGCGTTCTCGGCGTGCGCATGCCGGTCGAAGACGACTTGGCCGACGAGCCCTGGAAACAGCTCCCGTCGCGTAGGACAAAGTCAGTGCCAATTGCGGGGCCCTTGCCCGAGGCTATTACCATCGTGGTCGCCGACCAGATCTATATCGATCGCACAGGTTTGCCATCGGCGCTGGTCGCCCGGTGCATCCGCCTCGCGGCCTTTCAGAACCCCGAATTCTACCGGGCGCAGGCCATGCGCCTGGCGACTTTCGGCAAGCCGCGGATCATCTCCTGCGCACAGCTACACCCCAAGCATTTGGCGCTGCCACGTGGCTGCCTCGATGAACTGACCGCGCTGATCCGCAGCCATGGCATCGAGATAGCCCTGGAAAATCATCAGCAATCGGGCGAGCCATTGCCCGATACCGTCAGGTTTCTTGGAGAGCTGCAGCTATCGCAGCAGCGCGCTTTCGCGGATCTTGCCGCCCACGACCACGGTGTGCTGGCAGCGACGACGGCGTTCGGCAAGACGGTGGTGGCCGCCGCGTTGATGGCTGAGCGCGGCTGCAACACGCTTGTTCTGGTCCATCGCCGCGAACTGCTCGAGCAATGGGTGGCGCGGCTGAGAACCTTTCTCGAGATCGATCCGAAGCTGATCGGCACGATCGGCGGGGGCAAGCGCAGACCAACGGGTGTGATCGATGTGGCGCTGATCCAGAGCCTGGCGAGGAACGGCGAAGTCGACGATGTCGTCGCCGGATACGGCCATCTGATCGTCGACGAATGCCACCACCTGTCCGCCGTCAGTTTCGAGCTGGTCGCCCGGCGCGCTAGGGCGCGGTTTGTGCTGGGATTGTCGGCCACGGTCGCGCGCAAGGATGGGCACCACCCGATTATCTTCATGCAGTGCGGACCGGTGCGCCACCGGGTCGATGCGCGCCGACAGGCAATCGAGCGCGGTATCCGCCACCGCGTTCGCGAACGTGTCACGCGCTTCGAACTGCCGCAGGTCCTGGCAGCTGCCGAAAGGCCCCCGATGCCGGCGATCTATGGCGCGCTTGCAGTCGACGAAGAGCGCAACGACCTCATTTTCGACGACGTGCTCCAGGCGCTTGAGCGGAAGCGATCGCCTATCGTTCTGACCGAACGGAAAGACCACCTGCTCTATCTCCAGAAGCGCTTCACGCCGTTCGTCAGGCACATTGCCGTCTTGTGCGGTGGGCTTTCCGCGGCGGAGAGAAAGCACTGCCAGTCAGCGCTCAGCGTTCCAGTGTCAGAGGAGCGCCTCATCCTGGCGACCGGCCGCTACGTCGGTGAAGGGTTCGACGATGCGCGCCTCGACACGCTTTTCCTGACGATGCCGATCTCCTGGAAGGGGACGCTGGCCCAATATGTCGGCCGTCTGCATCGCCAGCATGCTGGCAAGGCCGACGTTCTGGTCGTCGATTATGTCGATGGCACCGTGCCGGTCCTCGCCCGGATGGCGGTCAGGCGGCGGTCTGGCTACCGCAGTCTCGGCTATCTGCTGGAATAGCGAGCCTGAGCGGGCTATCGGATAGTGCGCAGGACTTCGAGAAGACCGCGCAGCTTGTGCTTGCGGCGGTGGGTTTCGATCAATGTGTCCAGAAACTCGCGCCATTGCCCGCTCCTGCCGGCAATCGCATGGGCCTGCGCAGCGACTGCGAGCCATTCAACGGCCAGATCATAGTGGTTCGAGCGGCCTTCGGTCATGATGGGGTTCGCCAGGCGCAAGGCAAAGCCGATCGTCCAATCGGGATCGCCGTGGCAAGCCGACCGGGCGAGGCGCAGCAGCGACGTGTCGTGAGGACTCTGGTGTCCCGATACCTCGCGATCGGTCACGGCGATGGCGTCGGCGATCCGGTTCTCGTCCAGCAGGATGTCGATCCGCTCGGGTGCGTAGTCAGCGACCATCAGCCGTGCCAGCAAGGACTCGCGCAGGTTCGGCCAGGCCTCGTCCGAACAGAGCTCTCGCGCCGCCTCGTAGTCTTCGCGAGACAGGCTTTTCTCGAAGGCTACGCTCGCCGCGATGATGGCAAGGGCAGTGCGGCCCGCGTCTCGTGCCGTGTCGCGTAGCCAGCGCGTTAGGGCAAGCCTACTGTATGAATGGACGTGATGGGCATCCGGCTCTTCCGCGGAGAGTGACAGCCCCCATTCGGCGAGTTCGAAGGCGGCATCGTCGTGCCCTATGGCAAGTAGCGTCTGCGCTAGGCGCAAGATGCTATCGGGTTCGCGAAAACGGGTATGGGCGATCGCCAGCGCCTCGTCGGAGCGTCCGCATTTCGCCAACATCACGGCATGGTTGCAATGGCGCCCGGCGGCGCGGGAGAGGTTGAGAAACCCCTCCGTGCGACCCATTGCCTCCAGCGCGGCAAGCCGAGCTTCGATCAGTTTTCCGCTCAACCAATCGTTCTGCCCACCCTGCGGCCAGTCGTTTGTGCGTCCGTTGAGGACGTCCGACAGACCAGGCTCATCCCACCCCAGCGTGGCGGCGGCGAGGGCGACGGCGAAGGCATCGTCGGCGCCATATTCTGCGATCCGATCCTGCCAATCGCTCAATTCGTCGACCAGGACATCCCGCCGCTCGTCAGCGATGTCGCCCGACAGTGTAGCCCAAGCGATGAGCGCGTCGAGGACTGGGAAAAACTCGTGCAAAGTTTCGTCCCAGTCCGCGCATCGCGGCCAGGTATCGACCAAAGCTTCTGCGACCGGCCTCAGGATTGCCAGGGCATCAATGCCGTTACCTGCCGCCAGGAAGGGCTCGGCCTGGCCGATCACTTCCTCGAGTGCGGCTTCATCGACATCCGAATGGGAATCATCCCAGTGCCGCCTGGGTCGAAGGGCGCGGGCAGTTTCGAGCAGGGCTTCCGCCTGGCGGCGAAAAGGTTCCGGATCGAGGGGGAGCAGCTGATCGCGCGCGTCCCACGCCGCCAGCTGTGCCTCGAGCCACAGCCTGAAAGCCTCGTCCGTTTCGGCGCGTCGGGCCAGCAGGGTGGCCAGGGTCTTGGCATCGAGCGCGTTCAGACGTGCCGCCAGGACATCACTCATGGCGCAAAGGCTTTGCGTTTTTGCTTCGGTGCGGGCCTGCCCGGCAGCAGCGCGCCAAGCCCCGTGACGAGGTCGTCGATGCCCAAGTCGCCCTTATCGATCGCGTCTGCTAGGGCGGTAATGGCCGGCTCCAGCGCCAGCATGACGAGATCGAGGCCATGCAGATGCGCCGGATAGACCAGTTCATGCAGCGTGGCGCGGGCATCTGTGAGGTCTGCTTCGTCCGCGATCCCCAGGCGGATCGCCATCGCCTCGCTTCGGCGCAGCGGCACGACGATGCCGAAGCCGATATGCCAGGGGCCGAGATCGACGAGCCGACCTGCGATCGCGAATTCGCCAAGGGCGGCAACCTGTGCCGCGAGCGCCCGGTCCATGACGCGGATCGCGGCGCATTCATCGAGCAAATCGCGCGCCAGTACGGCGCCATCCTCATGCATGCGCTCGACCAGGAAAACCGAGAAGCGTGCGGTCGGGAGCCGCGCAGCGATATGCGCCCCCAGCGGATCGCGCTTGAGCGGGAGTCGGGGCGCGATGCGGTCGATCGCGCGGCGTGCGCTACCATGCGGCCCGGACTTCTGTTTGGCTGAATAGAGCGCCGTGTCCGCCAGCATCGCTGCGGCATTCGCGGCAATGCCATCGCATTCGGCGAGGCCCAGGAGCTCTTCTGCCAGCTTCAATTCGGACTTGCCTAGCCGCTCAACGCAAAGCTGCAGCACATCATTGAATGCTTCGCGCACCGCAGGATAGCCGATCAGTTCAAGGTCCAGGTCCATCCGGCAACTCGCTTAATCGAGGGAGGCGCCGGAGCGCGTGAACAGGTCTCGAAACAGGCGCGCACCCTTGTCCAGTCCATCGGATGTCAACTGAACCGATTTCGCCTTGCCCACCGGGTTTGAGATAAGGCCCCGTTCTTGCAGCCGTTCCATCGACGCCCAGTCGAAACCCTTCCAGGCCGTGCCGCTGGATTCAACGTTGAGCCACAAAAGCGCCAGCACCGTAGCGTCGATCCTGTCGTTGTCGATGTCCATCCGCTTGGTGCCGCCACTGTCGCTGCAGGAGTTGCGGAGCTAGCATCGTCGGGGCTGTTTTGCCAGTTCTCGCCACCAAGGCCATGCCTGCGTTGCGCCTGATCACGCAGTGCCCCCAGACCTCAAGATGAGGCCATCAATTTTGGCACGGCACCGTCTCAACGGTGCGATGCAATGACGTCAACTTTGTCAGCCGACAATAGCGCCTCACACGCTGGGGCTTGTCGTACAGCCTCTCAGTCATGAGTTCGGTTGGAGTCGGACGCAGATTACGGCGGTTATCACTCTTGGCGCCTTGATAGCGATCCCATTTTCTCCAGTGGTGGGCGCTCTTTTCGATCGATTTGGAACCAGGTACCTTGCCTTGCCTGGCATTGTTCTTGCGGGTCTGGGATGCGCGGGGATCTCTCTTGCCAACGGATCTACAACTCAGTGGTTCATCCTTTGGGGTTTTTTCTGGATAGCGGAATCATCAATCAAAGTAATAATCTGGACAGCCGCTGTAATGGCCGCCTTCAATGCGGCACGTAGTATGGCGTTAAGCATCACGCTCTGCGGGGTGGCTTTTTCAAGTGTAGTTGTTCCGCCCCTAATGCGATTGCTGGTGGACAATATTGGTTGGCGTGAAGGTTATGTGATCCTGGCAGCAATTTGGAGTGTTCCAACCTTTCTGTTGTGCTACTTTTTCCTGGGCGAGAGCCGAGGCCGGCAGAAGTCGGTGGAGGTAAAAATTGCGGATGCGCATGAGCCGCTGGCTGCTGGGGAATTGCCTGGCATGACGATGAAAGAGGCGGCACGTAGCCTTGCATTGTGGCGGGTGGGCATCTCCACGTCCATTATGATGGCCATTGCTTCTTGCTTTATCGTGCATATCGTTCCCTTGATTACGGAGATGGGTGTCAATCGCAGTGACGCCGCCCTACTTGCCAGCCTTTATGGAATTGCCGGCGTTGTTGGGAAGCTCGTGACGGGTTGGATGATGGAGCGCATTGATGGGGGTTTGATAGGGGCCTTAACAAACGCGGCGACGGCAATAGCACTGATCTTCCTGCTCGATCCATTTCGCACGGAAATGGTGATTGTCGCGGCACTTATTATTGTTGGATATTCAAACGGGACCAAATTGCAGATTTGCGTCTATTTGACGGGAAGCCTGGCCGGCCTGAGAAATTACGGAAAAATATTCGGCACGATATCAAGCGCGATTGCGCTTGCGAGCGGGCTTGGGGTGCTTCTCGGGGGGATGATATATGATAGCTTTGGAAGCTATCAGGCGATGGTTATTGCTTTCATTCCGGCCAGCCTATTGGCTGCCGCTTTGATTTTCAGGATCAATACGAGTCGCTGAGCGGGGCTCTGTGACATCGGCGTGGCAGGCGGGGGTGGGCGGTGCTGGCTTCCAGCGATGCCACGCAAATCCTGCGCCGGCATTGTCAAAGCGAATGTGATTGACGTGCACCCCAACTTTCATCCAGTTGCGATTAGAGCCTCGGCATTGTTGTTGCCCAGGTGGGCAGGTGAAGCAAGGGGCTGCGTAGCGTAGCCTCCGGCTATGCGGAGCGCAGCAGCCCCTTGCTTTTTGAGGTCAGCGGCGAAGGCCGCCGGGGTGGCGTAGCCGAGCGAGGAGTGTGGCCTTGAGTTTGGAGAACGCCTTCTCGATTGGGTTGAAGTCGGGGCTGTAGGGCGGGAGGAAGCGCAAGGTTGCGCCAGCCGCTTCGATCAGCTCGCGCACCGAGGCGCGCTTGTGGCTTGACAGGTTGTCCATGATGACGACGTCACCGGGCCGCAGCTCGGGAACGAGCACCTGCCCGACGTAGGCTTCGAACCAGTCGCCGTTGATCGGCCCGTCGAGCACCTTCGGCGCGACCATGCCGGTCATGCGCAGTCCCGCAACGAGTGTGGTCGTCTTGCGGTGTCCGTGCGGGAAGCCCATCCGCAGGCGCTCGCCCCTGGCGCAGCGGCCATGGCTGCGGGTCATGTTGGTCGCGGTCCAGGTCTCGTCGATGAACACGAGCCGTTCGGGCTCCAGATCGAGCTGGCCATCGAACCAGTCGTGTCGCTGCTTCAGGACATCGGGGCGGTCCTGCTCGATTGCATGGCCAGTCTTTTTTGCGCGTCAGGCCATGACGAACGAAGAAGCGGTGAAGCCCGGCCACCGAGACGTGCAGGCCGAGCCTGATCAACGCCAGGCGCAGTTCTTCAAGCGAGATGTCCTTGCGGGCCTCCCACACGGCAAAGATCTCCGTTCCCCGCTCCTCGACCCGGCGCGAGCGCATGTCGCCACCCTGAGGTTTGGGAGCAAAGTTGCCGGTCGTGCGTCGCTGATCCTGCCAGCGGATCGCCGTCGAGGGCGCGACCCCAAACCGGGCCGCCGCAGCACGGCA
>NZ_CAVK010000158.1 GCF_000382885.1 Sphingobium indicum BiD32 | reverse complement strand
ATAATTTTGAATCCGACTCTAAGTACGAGACGAAGCCAGACATAAAAGAAATCAGACAACTCAGAATAATGTAGAAGCCCTCCAAACGGGGGGTCGGTGATAACCAAGTCGATACTACTGTCTGCCAATTTAGCCAAGTCGGTCGATGATCCGCAGAACGTCTCTGCGCCCAAAAGCGTATCGCCAGGAAATACCTTTTCGCTTTTTCCAGTTATTTGCTTTGCTATCTCAGGTGATTGGCGCTTTAGCTGCTCTAGGCTTACAGCTTCCCACGGAGACGCTGCCCATTCTCCACCCTTGAAGAGGACTTCAACTGTGGATGACCACGGTCCGTATCCCATGGGCGGAAATACGCCGACTTCGATTACATTATTCTTTGGATGGAAATTGCTATTCGACATGGCTGGAGCAAGTTTGTCATGCTTCATATGCCAAAACGACAATGAGTTTTGATTGCGCAGAAAATTCTGAAAGGCGCCGAGAACGTATTCTCGTGTTGCCCAATCATAATCTCCAACGTTAACAATCGCCTTCAGCAGCTGCGTGTGCACAAGCATCTGCCTAGGATTGTACATCGTCCACCAGTGTGTGAAGCCGTGATTAGGAACCCCACCTTGAAGATGATGAGTCATAAATCCGTAGGGAAGCTCAGATCTTGGCCAATATTCGGCTAGATCCGTGTCCTTGCGCATCTCCCATTCAGAGAATGCGGCATCGTACTGATTTGCATAGTTGGAATCGAAGGCAGTAAAATAACGACCGCCATATGGCGCGCCCGATTGATAGCGCTTAGGTGAATAGGCTTGCACTGCGTATGCCGCCATAGCGCCGCTCTTGCCACTGGCCTTTACAGTTCCAAGAACATCCTGGACCGTACCGCACGCGCTACAGGCATAGTTTGACTTTTTAGGTACCGTTCCCGCATCAGTTTTGAAAGTCACATGGGTCTCTGGACACGTCACCTCATCAGGCAACTTTCCGCGCACTTCAAGGAGTCTGATGGTTGATGCTCGCTCTTGGTCCCATCTTGCGGAAGCAGTAGCATCGTCCTGAGCTGTTCCACCGAATAGCAGGCCATCGTTATCTTGCTTGGAACATCCAGCGAGCCATTGCGGATGTACAAGAAGACTTAATTCGACTTTCTTATTTGTTCCTTTTCCGAGGTTCACCAACTCGGTGACACCGCAATCGGGGCAGACAACGCCCTTTTTTCGATCAAGAGTGGAATGAGGGATTTCGGATGGCGCAACATACAGTGGCATGTCCGGCGCCATTCGGGCGGCCTCTTCCTCTACGTGGAATTCGGCGCCGCATTTGCGGCAGGTATGCTCCCAGTGTTTTACGCTAATGGACTTAATGGCCATGACTGGGCTGGTCATTATGGGAGTACGATGACCACACCCCGTCACTTGGCATGGTCCGTGTTTGGCCCAGAAGGTGTAAATCACCTCGGGACCTTCATAGCTATATTCTGCCCTCTGCTCTGCCGTCAGCGATAGCGGATCAAAATCAGCTGGCATCACCCGCCTGGATGGAAGGTGGGTCCATTTCCCCTTCTCGCCATTTGGCCCATCGCAGTAATAATACGGCATTATCTGAGGCTTAACCTCAGCTTCGATGTCGGCAAGCAGTCGCTTGACCTTTCCGAGGTCGACGCCGGAAAGTTCCTGCTTCACCACAAACCAAGCTACAGGGTTGAGGTCGTTGCCCACCATTTGCATGCCAAGGCGCGAGCCTTCGACTAACGTAGTGCCGCCCCCCATGAAGATGTCTGCTACCTTCAGGTTTTTGAACGCGCCTTTCTTCTGGTGATTGGCGTAATAGTTATCCCACACCAGCTTTGCAGCGTGCGACTTGTCCTCAGGAGCCCTTGTGGCGGCCGCAATCAGCATAGAGCGAAACACACTGGACCGCCGTCGAGCCCACCATTTCGACATCTGGTAGATTGGCTTACCCGCGTTTCCTTCAATGATCGCTACCTGATTGACTGGCAGAATCGGGAAGTCGACTTCTAGGCAGGTTTTCGGACGATTGGGGTCGTTGAAATCAACGGTCTCTAGCGCGACAGTCTTACCTGCGCCGACGGCCTTCGCGACTTCCTGCGCCAACAATTCTTTTTTCGATGCCATCTGGCGCAATCCTTACTTTGTAATCTCGACGAACGGCGAAAGAACCTCAAGCAGTGAGAGGCCGCCGTGCGTCAATGTCGGGTAGCCGCCTTGGCTCTTCCACTTCCAGCGGCCCACCGCCAGACGGTGTTCGCCGTGTGGGCTGTGGATCTGAAGAGCGACTGGAGGAACAAAGGGACCGGTTTCGCCGCTTCCCTTTGAACTCCGCCTGCTGGCAAACGTCGACTTTAAAAATTGACCGACTTCGCCGTCCGCATCCGGGAAATAGCCGGTCGCGGCATAGCCATGGTCAGACGTGATGACCAACCGACGACCTGTGGCCAGACGTTCAACGAATGCCCAGAAATCGTCGCTGTTGAGCTGATCGGTGGCGTCACGGATCAAGGTATCAAGCCCCTGGCCGGCGACAGAACCATCGTGGACCTTACTGTCGGGCCAATGGTGCCAGAAAACCCAGTTCTTCGAACCGTTGATCAGGCCTTCGCAGTCTTTCCAGGGCATATCAACGCACTCAGTGGCGGTGGGTTGAAGCCTATGCGCCATGCCGCCGCCGTTGTTTTGCAGCTGGCTCCGGCTGCCGAAGCCAAGGGCCTTCGCAAATTCATTGGTTTCGCCGGGCAACTCGGAGGCATTTGCGGAAACCTCGTGCAGCGTGAAGCCGCGTTCCTTGGCGCCTTGTAGCAACCAAGGCAACTCACGCAGCGAAAGGCCGTCCAAGATGAGCACAGCTTTTGCGCTGTATGGTTCCGCCCACCAACGTGCGAGGCGATCTGAATTGCGTTCAACGGTGGAACCGAAGCTTCGCCAAAGATCCCACGCGCTGGATGAAAGAAAGTGGTCGAGCGCACCTATTTCCCGATCGCGCTTGATCACCTCGCTCGGTGCATTGCCCGCAGCCAATGGTTTTGCCGCGATCTCGATAGCTTTGTCGATGATGACACGCCACGCATCTTCGTCCGAACCTTTGACCAGACTTTCAAGAACGGTTGCCTCAAGCGCCATCAATCGTCTTCCTTCTCGAGGCTAATCTCAAACGTCATGCCATCTGGCAGCTTCTTGAGCAGTTCCTTGAGCTGCGCACCGTTTGCCGCTGACACTTTGATCGCCACCTCGGCGACTTTCGTGGCCGGACCAATGCCCCAGCCTTCGAGTTTGCCGATCAAATTGAGCGGTGAAGTTGCCGGATTGTTGAGAGGAATGCGAGGTTTGGCGCCGGGAGCCACCGGGCCGCCTCCGAAGATACCTCCTGAAGTTGGTTGCGTCTCACCGCCTGCGCTGATCCCACCGCCGAATGGATTGGGCGGAGGAGGGAGCCCATCACCGAACAGGCCGCCGGTGTCACCTCCGCCTGGGGCCGTGGGTGTAACGGGTGTACTTCCACCCGTAGTGGGTACTGCCGAAGGTGCCATGAGAGACACCTCATCAAGCTGCCGACCTGTGAACGAAAGCTTCGAGCGCAGACGCCTCCACGCTGTCTCTTCATCTTCGCCAGGCTGCGTTTGCAGGATTTCCATGCCGCGCAGATTGATGGCGATCTTGCCTTTCGCGCAAAGACGAACGATGCGTTCCTTCATGGCCGTCTCTCCGAGCCAAGGTATGCAATCCTGACCTGCAGGACGCGGTTCCTGTAGTTCACGGAGCAGTTTGCCTACGGCCGAATTGTCGGCCGCAGCCTCCACAATCAGATCTTCAAAATCTTCAGGCACGAACAAATCATTGACCAAGGCTTCTTCAATTCCCTCGGGAATCTGAGCTCCTTGCTTCTTCAAGCTCTCAACGCTGAAGGCGCATTGGCTCGGGTCTGCAAAATTCCAGCGATGCAAAACGGCGAAGCGATCAAAACGCTTCTTCAGCATGTCCCGCAACGCGCTTTGGAATTCCGTGTGGAGCTTTTTGTATTCTGGGTTCTGACCGCTCCATTCTTGCGCCTTCATTTCTGCACGTGCCAGGATCAAGAGGTCACGATCCTGGTAGGCATTGAGTGAACCAGAACGCGGGAGCAGAAATCGGATCGTATTCCGCCGCTTCTGCAAATGATCCTTGAGCCAACGGCCGAGCGTGGCGGCGATGTTATCCGGCTCTTCAGGCAGTACCAATATTGGCAGGCGTTCATCCCATCGTTCGGGCTGTTCCGCTTCATCGAGCGTTGACCATGGATCGGTCTGCCAAGACTTCGGCAACGCTATGACTCGAAATAGCTTGGCCACCTCATCTGTACCACCAATGACATAGCGCACTTGTTTGGACAGTTGGGCTTGATCGGACCCGTCGGTGAACAGCTTGTCGTTCCGCGCACAGGCCATCAATTTGGCGCGAGGATTCTCTTCCTCGCGAAAAACAAGCCGAGGTCCATCTTGGTGGATGTTGAAGCTGTTCTCAATGATGGTCGACAGTTCAACCTGAAATGCGTTGTCATCAACCGCGTGATCGCGCGTGATATCGACTTGCAGCGTCGATGGCTCTGCACCCGCCAGATTGCCGACTGCAATGGATCGCAGCCACAATGCGCTGACAATTTCTTGAAGATGCGGAGCAACGCTGGCTTGGTTTGATACCGCTTCCGTCACGGAAATGATGTTCTGCTGCGCTTTTGCCCGCAGGGTCCGGTGATGCTCATTCGATACCGAGTCCAGCAGAGCTCCGATGCCGGATGCATCGTCATCTAGTCGGAAATCTGCAGCCGTCAAAACTGGCGAGGCTTCGCCCCGGCTTTTAAACAGATTTGCCAAGATGCGGATCATATCGCGCGTCTCTTGCGCGTCAGTCGCAATCAGAACTTGCTCTTCGAGCAACCGCAAGAGGTGCGGCGCAAAAGGCCAAGCCTCAGTGAATTCGTTGCGTTTGCGGTCTTGCTCGGACGGCGGGATATCCTGCAACCGGAAATATTCCACAACATGCTGCGCGATCAGTGCCTCGATCGTTCCACTCGCGATCTGCAACCGGTTGTCAAAAAGGCGATGCAAAAGCATCCGCCGGCGATCTTGTTGGATCCGTTCAGCGTTGCCTCCAGCCTTGAAGTCGATGGCAACCGGATTGACGCGATGCACCTGCTGGTAAGCGTCGCTACCGCCGTTGCGGACGGAAATCACGAGGACCAAAAGATCGGGTCTGTCCTTGGCAATCTCGGATAAAATCTGAGAGCCTGATCCGAAACTAA
>NZ_CAVK010000159.1 GCF_000382885.1 Sphingobium indicum BiD32 | reverse complement strand
CTCTAAGTTGCCTCGGCGATTCGAGGGCAGATTGTGAAATTGGGGGTTTGGTATGCGCTGTAAAGCCTGGATTGTGGCGACAATCATGATGAGTTCGGTGCTGACGACCGGCTGCACCACCAGTGGCCCGCTGCCTGCGGCGGGGCCTGGATCAGTAGCCGCGACGACGGCTTACCGGATCGGGGCGGGCGACAAGTTCCGCCTGAACGTATTTAACGAACCCGCCTTGTCGGGCCAGGAATATTCGGTGAATACCGAAGGGGAGGCATCGCTCCCCCTCATCGGCCTGGTCAAGGTCGACGGGATGACCCCGCGCGAAGCAGAAGCGGAAATCACGAAGCGCTATGCGGCCGGCTATATCAACAATCCGCGCGTAAATATCGACATCAGCCAGTATCGCCCATTCTATATATTGGGTGAGGTCAAGCAGCCGGGCCAATATCCCTTCGCCACAGGACTTACCGTGCTAAGCGCCGTCGCGATCGCTCAGGGCTATACCTATCGCGCGGACCAGAAGCGGGTTTTCGTGCGCCATGGCGACAAATCGAGCGAGGAATCCGTACCCCTTGCCGCAGACACCCCGGTGCTGCCGGGTGACACGATCCGCATTCCCGAACGCTTCTTCTGACGGACAGAGCTTATGGTCGCTCCGGGCAATTACAGTCCCATGATACGACCATGCGCCTTGGCGGGAAAGACTGGCGGACCCCATGTGCAAATGCACATGGGGTCTTTGCCCGATCGCCTGATGATGAGTATATTATCAAAAAAACGGCCCAAGGCGTGAACGCACCCGACTGGCGCGCGCCTATTGCACGACTGTCCCATTATTGCTTCACGGTTTCAAAATGAAACATTGGACCGCATAAATACGTTGCCTGCCTTAAGGCATCCGGTAATGTTTGGGTATTAAGATGCCCGCGTTGAGCAGGTATAAGGGGTAGCCGTGTATATAGCCGCGGGAACTAGTACTTCGGCTGCGAAGTCCCGTAGGGATGGCAGCCTAATTCGTGTCGGCATCTATGGTCTGCAATGGACGCTGGACGTGCTGATCCTGATCGGCAGTTTCTCTTTTGCCAGCCTGATGCGCTTTGGTCATCTGCCCGTGGGGGAAAGCCGGAACTGGATCATCGTCCTGGCGTCGGTGTTTATGGTCGTCGCCTTTTATGGCCGCCTCTACACGCTCGATTCCATGCAATCGCTGACCACATCGGTCAGGCGCGCGGCTATGGCCATGATGTGGGCCTTGTCGATCGCGGTGCTGGGCTTTTTCGCGTCCAAACATGTCGATTCGATGTCACGGCTGGTGCTGTTCACCGGCACGATCACGGCCTTCACCCTGCTGCTTCTCGTCCGCCTTCCCTTCTTCCTGCTCATCCACCGCATCATTGGCAATCGGCTTCTGCGCAAATTGTTCATCGTTGACGGTGTGGCCCCGCGGGAAATGGAAGGATATGATATCGTCCTTTGCGCCGACCTCGGCCTGAAGCTCGATTTACATGATCCTGCCGTCCTGCACGCACTGAGCAGCATGATCCGCGAATATGATCGTGTTCTTGTCGATTGCCCGGTCCATGAACGGGAAAGCTGGTCCCTTTTCCTGCAGGGCGTGGGGTGCATCGGCAGCCTGCTGATCCCGGAATTGCAACCTGTCATTTCCGACCATGCGAAATTAAGGCTGGAATCGGCGTCGATTCGCGTTTCTACGGGGCCGCTGGATTTGCGAAGCCGTGCATTGAAACGGGTATTCGATCTGTCGGTGACCTGTTCCGTTTGCCTGTTCCTTGCGTCTGTGCTTGTCATCACCGCCATTTGCATCAAACTCGACAGCAAGGGGCCGGTCTTGTTCAAGCAACTGCGCATGGGCAGGGGCAACCGGCTTTTCTATGTATATAAGTTCCGCAGCATGCGGGACGATCTGGCCGATGCCACCGGCAGCAAGTCGGCATCGCGGGACGATAAAAGGATCACGCGCGTCGGGCGGATCATTCGCGCTACGTCCATCGACGAACTGCCACAGCTTTTTAACGTACTACGCGGCGACATGTCGCTGGTGGGGCCAAGGCCACATGCGCTCGGTTCAAAAGCTGGCAATGATCTGTTCTGGAAAGTCGACACGCGTTACTGGCTACGCCATTCAACCAAGCCCGGCATCACTGGACTGGCCCAGATTCGAGGCTTCAGGGGTGCGACCGAAACCCATCGCGATCTGACCGAACGCTTGCGTTATGATCTTGAATATCTACGCAACTGGTCGATTTTTCGGGACATCAGCATCTTGCTCGCGACCTTTGGCGTGGTCATACACAAGAATGCTTACTGACGGTTATCGCTGATCCGGGCGCGGGCATGCCCGCGCCCTGGGAATGACGACGCTGGCAATCACCACTAGAAATGTTCAGTTGCCCCGTCGCCGCACGGCCCATTGCTGTAGCGGGTATTTGGCGAAGTTTCGGGCCAGATCGCGCAATGCAAACAGCCAATCGGTGGCAGGACGATCGCTCAGGAAACGGATCGCTCTCCGCTGCACCTCGAAGGTTGACAGAAAATAGCCCGGCGACCAGGCGAACTTCTGTCCGAGATGATAGCGTTTGGCAATGCGCACCGGCGCGCATCGGGCGAGCCGAAATCCCGCCGCGCCAAGACGAACCCAAAGATCATAATCGAAATGGCTCCGGCGATTAAGGGCATAATTGCCTACCGCCTGCATCGCGTCACGGCGGATGCATGAACCCGAATGGGAAAGCTGGTTCTTGCGGCCCAAGCGTCGTGTCACGTCGGTCAGCACCGTTGCCTGGGGCTGAATATGCGTCCAGTCAGCCGTCTCGCCAGGGCCGATCATCAGCCTTTCAAAACTGATCGCAGCCACGTCCGGCCGGTCGTCCATCGCGGCGCAGGCTGTTTCCAGCCAGGTCGGATGTGCCAGATCATCCGCATCGAGAATGGCCACGAGCGGCGCGCACCCTTGCGCCAGCGCAAAATTCAGCGCCTTGCCGCGTCCCCGATCAGCATTTGTGAACAGGGCAAATCTGCTATCATTGCTGCAAAATGCTTGCGCAATGGCAGCGCTGTCGTCCGTGCTTCCATCGTCCACCAATATGAACCGCGCATCGGCCAGCGTCTGCGACGATAGGGATGCCAGTGTCGGCTCCAGTGTCGCGGCGGCATTAAAAAACGTGCAAAGAAGATCGATGCTGGCCGGCGGCAACGTCATGTGGCGCATATCCTGATATGAAAACGCCATCCTGGTTGGTAGGCGAGACTATGTACCCCACCATACTGCGTCTCGCAAGAAGAGGTGGCATCACCGGCCGCCAGTGACCCGCCCAACAAAGATAGCAGAGATTGACGCGACGGCGAAGGCGCTGCCCCTGTCAGCGGTAACTATAAAAGCGGTAGGCAAATTCCAGCTTAGACAATGGCAGATGGTTTATGCACTGGACAAACCGGGACGCTTCTTGGACAGACGATGCTGTACTGCAACAAGGCGACCAACGCTGATGACGCAAATGCTTTCGGCAAACTCCGCCCACCCGTCCGCCATGGTCGGTAGCGCGCGCGCGCACAGCAATTTGGAACTGCGCTATGCGATCGGAATAGTGGTCTATATCCTGCTCTACCCTGCCCTGCTGTCCGCGCTCGCGGGCAATTGGGCAGGCGCGATCGAACAGCGCGAGGAAGGGTCGGCGATCATCCAGCTGCTCAGCATCGCGGTCTATGGTCCCGCCTTGTTCATCATGGTCGCGCGCTTTGGCGAGGTGATACGCTATCTTCGCCCGGCCTGGCCGCTATTATTGTTGCTGTTATGGGCAGCCGCATCGATCCTGTGGTCTGTAGAGCCCGATGCTGCCCTGCGCCGCTTTTTCGCCCTCATCCTCTTTAGCCAGGCGGTGTTGTTCGTCGCCATGCAGCAGCGGCACGAACAGTGGCTGCCGATCATCGCGAAAATCTGCCTTGTCGTGCTTGTCATTAATATCATTTCGCTCGCCATTCCCGGCGTCGGGCTGAATTTCGTGGGGAAATATGCCGAATCCGGATCAATCCGCGGCATTTATCCAGGGAAAAATTATTTCGGGCCGGTGCTGGCCTTTTCCATGCTGATTTTCGCAACGCAGGCATTTGCGACGCAAGGTGCCGCCCGGCGTCGATGGGCGGCGGTGGTGCTGGTCAGCCTGGTGCTGCTTTTTTTCTCCAACTCTCGCACCACGCTCATCGGCTTTGCTGGCGGGTTCGGCGCCATGTGGCTCACGCGCTTTGTCGTGATACCCGAAGGGTGGCAGCGGCACCTGACCTTGCAATTGCGCGCGGGATTATCGGTCTTTGCCCTGTTCGGCACCATCGTCGTGCTGCCATCGCTGCTGATCGGATTGCTGACCCTGCTGGGGCGCGATCTCACCTTGTCTGGCCGCACACGCCTTTGGGATTATGCCTATGCCATCGGCATCGACCGTCCGATGATGGGTGCCGGATACAAGACCTTCTGGGTGGACAAGCTGACCGCCAATCTGCGCGACTTCCACGCTCATTGGTCGGAAGGTTCAGCGACCATGGCGATGACGGCGAATGGCCATAATGGCTATCTCGACATGTGGCTGGAACTGGGAATCGTGGGCCTGTTCTGCTTCCTGTTCGCGTGGTTCATCTTTCTTGCGCGCAGCCTGCGCAATATTCGGCAGACCCGCGATCCGGCGAACCTGTTCCACGTCGGCATATGGGCTTATTATTCGATATACAGCATCACGGATTCCAACATTCTGACGCATTCGGACCTTAGCTGGTTCTTCGTGACCTATGGCTTCCTGACACTGGGCATTGCTTCCTATCGGTCGCGCGCGCCCCGGCTGCAAAGTTAAGTGGCTTCTCTCATGACCGTTCCCAACCTTATCGTGGCCGGTGCCCAGAAATCAGGCACCACATCATTGTGCGCCGCACTGGAGCAGCATCCCGACTGCTACCTGTCCAACCCCAAAGAGCCGAATTTCTTTTCGCGCGGCATCAATGAACAGCGACTTGCCAGCTTCAGCAACTGTTTCCGGGGTGTTCCCGACGATGCACGGGTCATTGTGGACGGTACGACCACCTATATGGCGGACCCGGCCATAGCAGAGCGGATATACCGCATGTTGGGGCCGGGCACCAAATTCATCTTTGCCCTGCGAAGTCCGCGCAAGCGCGCCTATTCAGGCTTTCTCCACATGCTCAAGCGCGGGCATGAACGCCGTACTGCGCAGGATATATTCCTGTCCCTGCCTGACGATCCCGTGGCTGCGGTTCAGGCCGAACGAGGCAATGTCGATAAGGCTGCGGCTTTGCGCCAGGTTATTGCCAGGCCGTATTTGCGCCAATATGATGATGTCCTGTGGAATTTCCGCTATCTGACCAACAGCCTGTTCGCAGCCCAGATCGAGCCGTACGAACGCCTGTTCGGTCAGGACAATATCCTGATCATATTGTTCGAGGATATGGTGGCCGATTTCATGTCCCAGCGGGCACGTATCGCGGAATTCCTGGACATGCCCGAACAGGGGCTGCCGCGAACTTTGCCGCGCGAAAATCAGACCCGAATGCCCGACACCGGCACATTATGGGGCCGGATCGACGAGCAGGTGCGCCGCATCAAGCGAGGCAATTTCGTTTTCGTGCGCAAGGCCGAAGGCCAGGCACCTTCCCGTGCGCCGTCCGATGTCGGTACCAAGCTGAAGCGCCTGACTGACGATGAAGTCGCGATTTGGGAACAGCGGCTTGGTCGCGATCTGCGGGCGGTCGGCTGGTGACCGGCAAGAGTAAGGTTACCGTTGTTGACTCACTTCTGCCGCGATGCAAGAACCCTGATTCCAAGGGCATCTCCCCCTGTCGAAAAGTAAAACGTTCGCCATGGTGACGATGGGCAAATATCATGTCGGCGCAAAGTCGGCACAAAGGAAGCAACGATGACAACGGCTGAAGGCCAGTACGTAACGCCTGCAGAAGACAGCCCGATTGATCTGCGGACTTTGTGGCTGATCATGCTGCGGCGACGGTTCCCTTTTATCATCGTGGCGGCTGTTGTCCTGGCCATCGGCTTGACCATCGCGCTGATCATCCCCAGCAAATATGTCAGCTCCACCAGCGTGCTGATCGAGCGTCGATCGACGAATGTTGCAGAGGGACAGTCGATCGTATCGGGCTTGCCTGCCGATTCGGCCGCAGTCGACACCGAAGTCCAGGTACTGCGCTCGCCCGACCTTGCACGCCGCGTTGCCGAGCGGCTGCACCTGGATCGTGATCCCGAATTCAACCCCCGGTTGCGCGAACCGGGTTTTGGCGAATGGGTAGGCGGCCTGTTCGGCAAATCGCCAGCCCCTGTCCGGCCGGGGCTGGATGTCGTCACGAACACATTGCTCAATCATATGTCCGTCGGGCGGCAAGGCCTGACTTATGTGATCAACATCAATGTTTCGTCGCGTTCGCCCCAGACCGCAGCCGACATAGCCAACGCAATGGCCCGCGAGTATCTGGAGCAGCAGGCCGAATATAAGCGCTCGATCGCCCAGAAAGCGCAGAGTTTCTATACAGAGCGGATGCGCGCACTCAGCACCGATGTGCAAAGCAATGCGTCCAGTGCGTCCTCCATCCGGGCCCGTACGGGCATCACCAGTGGCTCAAACCCCTCGTCCTATGACGAACAGACGATCGCGGACCTGCGGCGTCAACATTCCGAAGCTTCGGCTAATCTGGCCGCCAAGCAGGCGCGCTACAGCGCCGCCAGCCGTTCCCAGAATAATCCGTCATCGCTGCCCGATGTCCTTGCATCGCAAGTCATCCGTGACCTGCGATCCCAGCGCGCAAAAATCGCGGTCGATGCTTCGCAGGCGACGACCCGTTATGGAAACGACCATCCCGAAGTCGCGCGGACGCGCAACCAGTTGGCCGAAATCGACGGCGAAATCGCGGCTGAAACGCGCCGGATCGTTTCGGGCCTGGCCGCCGAAGTAAGTGCCGCGCAGCAGGAAGTCGGCAGCCTGGGCTCAGCCATTGCCCAGCAGCGCTCCGCCGCGATACGCAATTCCGATGCATCGGTTACCGCCAGGAAATATGACACGGATGCAGATGCATCGCGCGAAGTTTATGAAGACCTTGCCAAGCGTCGCAAGGAAACGGTCGCGACGGACGAGCTCGCAACGCCCGACGCCAGCATCGTTTCGGTCGCTTCAACGCCCAATTCGCCCAGTTCGCCCAACCGGCCCCTGCTGATTCTGCTGACGCTGGCGGCTGCTCTCACCTTCGGCTTGCTGGCTATCATCATTGCGGAACTGCTTGATGTGAAGATCAGCTCTGGCGAGGATGTCAAACGCCATCTGGGGCTCAACCGCATCGCGTCCATCCCTGGAGTCAGCCCGCGCAACTATGACGAGCATCTTGCGCGCCTTGTTTATGAAAAGCCGCAATCGAGCTTTTCCGAAGCGATCCGGGCGCTCAACATGACGCTGCGCGGCGGACATGCCAAGCAGGCCCTGCCAAGCGGGCAGGTGATCGTCATCACCTCCGCCCTGCCGCACGAAGGCAAGACCACCATCGCGACGTCGCTGGCTCTTTCCATAGCCAAGGCAGGCAGTCGCGTCCTGCTGATCGACGCCGATGTGCGCCGGCCCCAGGTAGCCGCATCGCTGGGGATCGCGACGCCCGAACATGGCATAGCCGAAGTGGCCACCGGCAAAACGGATTTGGCGTCGGCTATGGTGTCCACCGGCACACCGCTCGATCTGCTGCTGGTCGCGGTGACGGCGAAGGGCATCGACATTTTCTCAAGAGGTCAGTTTTCAGAACTGCTCGAAAAGGCCCGCAAGCAATATGATGTCATTGTCATCGACACGCCGCCGGTCCTGGCCGTCAGCGATGCAACGGTGATCAGCCGCGAGGCCGATCATGTGGTATTCATTACCAGATGGCGCCGGACATCGCGCTTTGCCGCAAAAGCGGCGGTGGAAGCCCTCAAGGCTGCTGAAGCACCTTTGTCGGGTGTCGTCCTGAACGCCGTCGACCTCAAGAAACAGTCGCTTTATGCGGACAGTGATCCGCTGGCCTTTTACGGATCTTATAAGGCTTATTACGCCAACGAAGAATGATAGGCTGTTGCGCTTTTTACGATTGAGCTAATCCGTTGGCGATGGATGTGGCCTGCGCATCCAGCCAGGCAGATCCATTCTTGGCGGAGGAGCCTGCTGGGCTGCGTTGTCCGATAGACGAGGAGGCAGCCCTTCACCAGCCCGGCAACCGGATCAGGGCGCAGCGTAAGAACATTGGCCCGACGCAGGCGCAACTCACCTTGGCTGCCGATGTGGATCGGTCCTACTTCAGCGCTCTCGAGCGAGGCTAACGGAATATCACTTTCACCGTTCTCTGCCGCTTGTGCATAGCCTTCAATGCGACGTGGTAGCTCTGACAGGTGGAATGCCGACTACCAGCTATGCCGCCTAAATGGGCCAGGAAACTCGTATGCGGGCGGAGAAACTAACTGTTCTCTATTATGCCAAACGTCGGCTTGCACGATATACGGCCAATCTAGAGTTGGATGACATTAT
>NZ_CAVK010000160.1 GCF_000382885.1 Sphingobium indicum BiD32 | reverse complement strand
ATAAGAGACAGGAAATGCGCCGCCGCTTCGTTTCTCCCCATGAACCCCCGGAACGAACGCCCGGATGGCTGGACAAAGGGACAGACGACATGACCATGATGCTAGACAAGGATGCCAGAGACGATCTGATCGAACGCGGCTATTCCCGCCGCCAGCTGGCCGAAGTGGCCGCGCTGCTGGGCGCTGGCGTTGCCGCCAGCACCATGCTGGGCGGGGCCGCGATGGCGCAGCAGCAGGCCGGGCGCGGCATCAAGGGCGCTGTGCGCATCGGCGCGAACGAATGCTGGACCGGCCCCTTCCCGTCGGGCGTTGCCGCAGCCGCCGAAGCCGCATCGTTCGGCAACTGGTATGATCCCGACAATTATCGCGGCGATCTGGTCAAAACCGTCGCCACGGTCGAGGGTATCCCCGAAAGCCATGTCATGCCCTGGCCCGGTTCGGGTGGCCCGCTGGTCAGCATCGTGGCGGCCTATTGCTCACCGACCAAGGGGCTGGTGACCGCCGACCCGACCTTCGAGTCGGCCTGGCGCACCGCCGATTATATGAAAGCCCCCATCGCCAAGGCGCCGCAGGCCATCGGCAAGGGCCATGACGTGAAGGCAATGCTGGCCGCCAATCCCAATGCGGGCCTCTATTATATCTGCTCACCCAACAACCCGACCGGCACGATCACGCCGCTGGCCGACATCAAATGGCTGCTCGACAACAAGCCCGCCGATTCCATGCTGCTGGTGGACGAGGCCTATCTCCACTTCTCCGAAGCCCCCAGCGCCGCCACGCTGATCGGCACCCGCAAGGACATCATCGTCATGCGGACCTTCTCCAAACTGTTCGGCATGGCCGGTGTGCGCCTCGGCCTCACCTTCGCCGATCCCGACGTGCAAAAGCGCATCATGCTGTTCGGCCCGGCGGCTGGTGGCCTGGCGATCACCGCGATGCATTGCGGCAATGCGGTCTATACCGAAGCGGCGCTCATCAAGGCGCGGCGTGAGGAAATGATCGCCAATCGCGAGGAAACCATCGCCTGGCTCACTAAGAAGGGTATCGAGGTCCATCCCGGCAGCCAGGCCAATATGTTCATGGTCAACTGGAAGAAGCCCGCCAAGGAAATGCAGGCCGCACTGCTGGCCGCGCCGGAGAAAGTGCAGATCGGCCGTAGCTGGGCAATCTGGCCCACCGTCTCCCGCGTCACCGTCGGCTCCGCCGACGACATGGCCAAATTCCGCGCGGCGGTGGACAAGGTCTATAAGGCGTAAGGCAATCCCCTTTCCTTACGACAGGAAGAAGGGCGTCCGGGCAACCGGGCGCCCTTTTTTGTTGGGGGAGAATGGGTGGTAGTGGGGGGGCCTGTCCGTCTATGAGAGTTGACTGGCAGATTTTCCGCCATTCCCAAATGTACAGTAAATTTCCGGCACCCCCAACATTACCGCCGAGCATCGCCCAAGCCGGCCACCGACCAGATTTACTATCTCGATAGTCCTCAATACGCTAGCATAAGCTTATGAGCATGGGCGGTGATGGCGTTATCGATGAGCGACCCTGGGTCGAGGCTGCTAGGCACGCGAGCGAGAATCTTTCCTTCATACCTCGTCGTTTTCAGGTTGGTGGACGTCTACAGATTGCTGATAGTCCCGCCGTCCGCTCGACCATTTTTCCAAGCTGTGTACTTTGTGGTGGGCTAATCACCAACAACGACGCCACGCTAGAACATCCATTGCCTCAATGGTTGCACCGGATGGCGGGAAACGTCAGCGAGAATAGGGTAGAAGTATTTAACTCAGACGAACACAAACAACCTACTTGGAGACAATTGTGTTTGGTATCACATAGAAGCTGCAACGCCAAATTCGCCCGGAAAATCGAAGATCCAGTCATTTCTCCCATAAAGCGTTTGACTGCGGGTGGGAGGGTTACGTGGACTGAAATCGACGCAATTTTTGACTGGTTGGACAAAATAAAATCTGCTTCTTCTTTGATGGGCGCCGCGCTTGATGGTCATTCCGTACAACTTGGTTACTATGAAACATCGTTTCCAAATTTTCGGATCGGCGCGTTCGATAGGCTTGCGATATTTTTTAGAGTGACGGATAACGTAATTCCGTTAGATTTATTAGATTTTTTGAATCGTTCGTTTCTTTCTACGCCTAGCGCGATGCTCATACGCATAAAAGATTTAATGATTGTATATGTTAGTAATAATTTCTTACTTTCATCTACTTTTGGCCTCGCAGTCGGCACTGCAGATGGCGGTTTTATGCGTTACATCCCTGGCACTGGACTATTTGCTGCAGGTTTGGGGGCGAGGCGATCTCGCTTACCTACTGCGAAAATTATCGCGCAACCCATGCGTCGCCAGCATCAGAAACAGGGGTTGAGTGACGCGGGGCCTGCGCTGCAACCCAACGGAGATGGGAGGGTATTTGAATTATGCGGTAGCAGGTGGCATAGAGTGCGCAGTACCGATTTCTCCAACCTTGTTCGAATTAATTCAAGCATCGGTTACGTGCTGGCGGGTTTAGAAGTTATCGAGTGGCTGATTCTATGCAAAGAGCAAGACTTCGCTAGATATGGATTGGACGATGCCTATTTTATGAAAAGCCTACCAAATCTGCGCCAAGAAAAGATCGATTTGTTAGATGAACTTTCACAACTTCGTGGCGGCATTCGACCCGATGTAAATGATCGTTTCTAAAGACCATATAAACATCATTAAGTAATACTACTTTATGAGCGAAATTTGACTAATTATAACCTTCATAGTCAAAAAAATTCAGCATGGTGATGAGGGAGTGGCGGGACGAGCCAGCCCTGTCACCTCTCCCCGAACATAGAAACGACCCGCCCCCTCAATCCAAATTCGGCCTCAAATAGCGTTCCGCCGTATCGATATCGATCCCGCGCCGCACCGCATAGTCCTCCAGCTGGTCGCGCCCTACCCGCGCCACGCCGAAATATTCGGACTGGGGATGACCGAAATAGAAGCCGCTGACGGCGGCGGTGGGCAGCATGGCGAAGCTTTCGGTAAGCGTAATGCCGGTCGCGTGGTGGGCGTCGAGCATCTCGAACAGGATCGTTTTCAGGCTGTGTTCGGGGCAGGCCGGGTAGCCGGGCGCCGGGCGGATGCCGCGATATTGTTCCTTGATCAGGGCTTCGTTGGTCAGCTGCTCCCCCTCCGCATAGCCCCACAGCGCGGTGCGGACATAATGGTGGAGGCGTTCGGCGAAAGCTTCGGCCAGGCGGTCGGCCAAAGCTTTCAGAAGAATGTCCGAATAGTCATCGATCGCGGCCTTGAACCGGGCCAGATGCGGCTCGATGCCATGCATCCCGACGGCAAAGCCGCCCATCCAGTCGCCGTCATGGCTGATGAAGTCGGCCAGGCACATATTCGCGCGGCCTTCGCGCTTCTGGATCTGCTGGCGCAGCATCGGCAGGGTATAGTGCTTCTCATCTTCGACATGGACGATGATGTCGTCGCCTTCGCGGCGGCAGGGCCACAGGCCCGCAACGCCACGCGCGGTCAGCCATTTTTCGTTGACGATCCGGTCGAGCATCGCCCGCGCATCGGCAAACAGGCTGGACGCGCTTTCGCCGACCACCGGATCGGTCAGGATGGCGGGGTAATTACCCGCCAGTTCCCAGGCGCGGAAGAAGGGGGTCCAGTCGATATATTGGATGAGGTCCTTCAAATCCCAGTCGGGGAAGCGATGGACGCCGGGCAGGCGCGGGCGCGGGGCTTTCAGGCTCTCGTCAATCTCGAACGCATTGGCGCGGGCGTCCTCCAGCGGCACGAGCGCGCTCTGCCCCTTGTTCGCGCGGGCGACGCGGACATGCTCATAATCATCCTTGGTTTTCTGGACGAAATCATCCCGCTGGGTTTCGGACACGAGCGCGGTCGCCACGCCGACCGCGCGGCTGGCGTCCAGCACATGAACGACCGGGCCGGTATAAGACGGGTCGATGCGCAGCGCGGTATGGACTTTGGACGTGGTCGCGCCGCCGATCAGCACCGGCATGATCATGCCCGCGCGCTGCATTTCGGTGGCGACCGTCACCATCTCGTCCAGCGAGGGGGTGATGAGGCCCGACAGGCCGATCATGTCCGCGTCATGATCGTTCGCCGCCTTGATGATGTCATGCCAGGGCACCATCACGCCCATGTCGACGACTTCAAAGCCGTTGCATTGCAGGACCACGCCGACGATATTCTTGCCAATGTCATGGACGTCGCCCTTGACCGTGGCCATGATGATCTTGCCCTTGCCCTTGGCACCCGGTTCCTTGGCGGCTTCGATATAGGGGAGAAGGTGGGCGACCGCTTTCTTCATGACGCGGGCGGATTTGACGACCTGCGGCAGGAACATCTTGCCTGCGCCGAACAGGTCGCCGACGACGTTCATGCCGTCCATCAGCGGGCCTTCGATCACATGGATCGGCTTTTCGGCGGACAGGCGCGCTTCCTCGGTATCATCGACGACATACATGTCGATGCCCTTGACCAGCGCATGCTCCAGCCGCTTGGCGACTGGCCAGCTGCGCCAGGCTTCGGCGGCCTTGTCCGCCACCGCGTCGGTGCCGCGATATTTCTCTGCCAGCGTGACGAGGCGGTCGCCCGCTTCGGGATCGCGGTTGAGCACGACATCCTCGCACGCGGTGCGCAGTTCGGGGTCGATCGTGTCATAGACGTCGAGCTGGCCCGCATTGACGATCGCCATGTCGAGACCGGCGGGGATGGCGTGGTAGAGAAACACGCTGTGCATCGCGCGGCGGACGGGCTCGTTCCCACGGAAGGAGAAGCTGAGGTTCGACAGGCCGCCGGAGATATGGACGTGCGGGCAGCGGGCCTTGATCTCCTTGCAGGCTTCGATGAAGTCGACGCCGTAATTATTATGCTCCTCGATCCCCGTCGCGACCGCGAAGATATTGGGATCGAAGATGATGTCCTCCGGCGGAAAGCCGATGCCGACCAGCAGGTCATAGGCGCGGGCGCAAATCTCGACCTTGCGTTCTTTCGTGTCGGCCTGACCGGTTTCGTCGAACGCCATGATGACCGCGGCGGCACCATAGGCCATGCATTTGCGGGCGTGGAACAGGAAGGCCTCCTCGCCCTCCTTCATGCTGATCGAATTGACGATCGGCTTGCCGGAAACGCATTTGAGACCCGCCTCGATCACTTCCCATTTGCTGCTGTCGATCATGACGGGGACGCGGCTGATGTCGGGTTCCGACGTCATGAGTTTCAGGAAGGTCGTCATCGCCTCGACCGCGTCGAGCAGCCCCTCGTCCATGTTGACGTCGACGATCTGCGCCCCATTTTCCACCTGCTCGCGCGCGATGTCGATGGCGGTGGCATAATCGCCCGCCATGATCAGCTTCTTGAACTTGGCCGATCCGGTGACGTTGGTGCGTTCGCCGATATTGACGAAGGTGGCGCCAGTGACATTCGGGGATTTCTGGGTGGTCATTTTCATTCTCTCTCCCCCCGCTTGCGGGAGGGGTCGGGGGAGGGCGTGTCAGGTCGGGCGGGAAGCGCACATGCCCTCCCCTAACCCCTTCCGCAAGCGGGAGGGGTACTAGGCAGCGATGTGCATCGGCTCCAGGCCAGCGAGGCGCGTCACGACGGGCAATTCCGGCACCACGCGCGGCTTATGCCCCGCCAGCGCCTTCGCCACCGCCCCGATATGCGCAGGCGTGGTGCCGCAGCAGCCGCCGACCATGTTGACGAGACCTTCATCCACCCACTCCCGGATCAGCCGCGCGGTGGTGGCGGGCAGTTCGTCATATTGCCCCAGTTCGTTGGGCAGGCCGGCATTGGGATAGGCCAGGATCAGCGTATCGGCGTTCTTGGACAGCTCTGCCAGATAGGGCCGCAGCAGATCCGCGCCGAATGCGCAGTTCACGCCGATGGTCAGCGGCTTCAAATGGCGCAGCGAATACCAGAAGGCGTTGATCGTGTGGCCCGACAGGTTGCGGCCGGACATATCGGTGATGGTGAAGCTGAGCATCAGCGGCACCGATCGGCCCGCCGCTTCCTCCGCCTCGCGCGCGGCCATGCCCGCCGCCTTGGCGTTCAGCGTATCGAAGCAGGTTTCGACCAGCAGGAAATCGACCCCGCCCGCGATCAGCGCCTCGCACTGCTCGCGATAATCGGCTTTCAGCGTATCATAATCAACCTCGCGAAAGGCGGGGTCGTTGACGTCGGGGGAGATGGAGAGCGTCTTGTTGGTCGGGCCGATCGAGCCGCAGACGAAGCGCGGCTTGCCGTCCTTCGCGGTCGCCTTCTCGCACGCCGCGCGCGCTAGCTTGGCCGCCGCAATGTTGATGTCCCACACCAGATGTTCGCAGCCATAATCGGCCATGGCGATCTTGGTCGAGCTGAACGTGTTGGTCTCGATCATGTCCGCGCCCGCTTCCAGATAGGCGCTGTGGATACCCTCCACGATGTCCGGCCGGGTCAGGCAGAGCAGGTCGTTATTGCCCTTCTGGTCCTTTGGCAGGTCCAGATCGCCGCGATAATCCGCTTCGGTTAGACCATGTTTCTGGATCGACGTGCCATAGCCGCCGTCGAAGATCAGGATCTTGTCCGCGGCCAGCGCGCGCAATGTCTGTTCAGCGCTCATGCTGCTGTCTCCAATGATATATTCGCCCGCAAACCCAGCAAATGGCAGATCGCAAAGCTCAGTTCCGCCCGGTTGAGCGTGTAGAAATGAAAGTCGCGCACGCCGCCGCCATAGAGGCTGCGGCACAATTCCGCTGCAATCGTTGCCGATACAAGCTGGCGCGAGGCGGGATGATCGTCCAGCCCCTCAAACAGGCGGCCCATCCAGCTGGGCACCTGGGTATTGCACATCGCCGCCATCCGCTGGGTCGCGGCGAAATTGCTGACCGGCATGATGCCCGGCACGATGTCCGCCGTGATACCCGCCGCCAGCGTCTTGTCGAGGAAGCGAAAATAGGCGTCAGGGGTGAAGAAGAATTGCGTTATCGCGCGGGTCGCCCCCGCGTCCAGCTTGCGCTTGAGATTGTCGAGGTCGCTCTGCGCACTGGCCGCTTCGGGATGGACTTCGGGATAGGCCGACACCGAAATCTCGAACGGATGGCGCTGCATCAGCCCTTCGACCAGTTCGGCGGCACCTTTGTAACCGTCCGGGTGCGGCTCGAACGTGCCGCCCGCTTCGGGCGGATCGCCGCGCAGGGCGACGATGTGGCGCACGCCTGCTTCCCAATAGGCATCGGCGATTTCGGCGATTTCCGCCTTGCTCGCACCTACGCAGGTCAGGTGCGCGGCGGCGGCCAGAGACGTTTCCCGTGCGATGCGCGCCACCGTATTATGGGTGCGTTCGCGGGTCGACCCGCCCGCGCCATAGGTCACGGACACGAATTTGGGGTTGAGCGGCGTCAGCGTCTCGATCGCCGACCACAGCTGGGCTTCCATCTTCTCCGTCTTGGGCGGGAAGAATTCAAAACTGACATGGCAGTCGCCCGCAAGGTCCGCATAAAGCGGGGCGACAGGATCGTTCAAAGTCATGCGGAAATCCGTCCTTCTTGCTGCTGGACAGGCGCGCCTTTGCGTCGCCCCAGCCACAGTTGCACCGTCAATTCATGGCCGGGCAAAGTCTCCACCCGTTCCAGTTGCAGGCCCGCTGCCGCGAACCAGCCTTCCATCTGTTCGTCGGAAAAGCCCAGCCGCGCATGTTGATCGCGCACGCGCAATTCTTCCCGTTCATGCGGCGCGAAGTCCGCGATCAGCACCCGGCCGTCAATCGTGGCGACGCGCGCCGCCTCCCCGATCACCTGCTCTGGCACCTGCGCATAATGCAGCACCTGATGCAGCAGGACGGTATCGACGCTGCCCGGCTCCAGCGGCAAAGCGCCAAAATCGCCCAGCAGCAACGCATATTTGTCGCCCGCATCTTCGGGCAGCTTGGCCCGCGCCAGCCGCAGCATGTCCGGGCTGCGGTCGATTGCGGTCACGGCCTGCGCCGCGCCGCCAAACAATTCGATCATCCGCCCGGTGCCGGTGCCGATATCGAGCAGATGGCCGATCGGTTCGCGCCCCAGCAGCACCGTCATCGCCGCCTCGACATCCGCCTCCGCCACATGGAGCGAACGGATCGCATCCCATTCCTCGGCATGGTCGGCAAAATAGCCCTCCGCCGCCCGCGCCCGGTCCGCCCGCACCGCCGCCAGCCGGGCCAGATCGGCCGCCTGCCACAATGCCTCGCTATCCGACGGGGTCAGACGGTCGAACAGCGATACGAACGGCGCGACATCGTCGCCCTTGCCCAGCCGCAGAAATACCCAATTGCCTTCCTTGCGCCGCTCCACCAGCCCCGCTTCAGCGAGGATGCGGACATGGCGCGATACGCGCGGCTGGCTTTGCCCCACGACCTGCGCAATCTCTCCCACGGCCAGCTCCATCGCCCGCAACAGGTGGATGATGCGCAGCCGCGTCGGGTCGCCAAGTGCCCGGAAAATATCGAGTGCCGTGTGCATGGCCATTCCATATAAAGAAATCTTTATATGCGTCAATGCCCGCAGATTTTCCGCAACTGCGAACAAAAGCGCGCCCGTTTCCCGCCCGGATTGCAGGAATGGGATTGCCTTGCATCAACCAAAGCATTACGAATCAACGCGCAGGCGCAATGGGGGGTGAGCTTTTCTCCGAGAGTGGTCTGCACCGTTTTTATTCTCAGAGAGGGGTTTCTGCCCATGACCAAGTCTATCGCTCTTTCGCTCGTTCTCGCCGCTTCGCTCGGTCTGGCCGCCTGTTCGGGTGGCACGGAAAATGCCGCCAACAACGCTGCCAACTCGGCTGAAAATGCGTCGAACGCTGCTGACAACGCCATGAACGCCGCGCTGAATGCCGCCGACAACGCCGCAAACGCTGCGTCGAACGCGACCAACAACGTCGCGAACGCGATGTAAGTCCAAACGGACTTTCAGAATTCGGAAAGGGGTCGCGCCGGTAACGGGGCGGCCCCTTTTCCATTGGGGACTGATCGATGATCCGCACCATCTTCATCGCCGCCGCGCTGCTGCCATTGACCGCCTGCGGTTCGGGATCACCCGATGGCGTCGGCGGGGTCAGCGCCAGTGAAGCCAGCGCGCTCAATGACGCCGCCGCCATGCTCGACGCGCGCGCCGGCGCAGCGCAGAGCGCCGACATGGGCCTTAATCCCGCCGCCAGCGCGGCAGCGGGTGCCGATCGTGGCCGGGTTGCGCCGCAGCCCGATCCCAAGCCCTGACGCAGAAAGGCCGCCTCGGATGAGACGGCCTTTTCGATTACCTCCACTGTAGGTTCCCGCCTGCGCGGGAACACGCAGTTCCAGCCTTAGCAATTGCGGTCGATGGCCCGGCCAGCAAGGGCGCCTACGCCAGCACCGATGATCGCGCCGGTCGTGCCGTCACCGCGACGGCCGTAGCGGCCCGAACCCTTGCCGACTTCATTGCCCAGCAAGCCGCCGGCGATAGCACCGATGATGGTGCCGCCCGTGCCATTGTCCCGGCAACGATAGCCCCCGCGATAGCCACCACGATAGGCGTTGCTGCGATAATAGCGGTCATTGCCGCGATAATAGCCACGGTCACCGCGATAGCCGCGATAGCCACGGTCGCGATAATAATCGCCACGGTCATAACCGCGATAATAGCCGTCGCGGGCCATCGCCGGGGTTGCGGTCACGGCCAGGGAAGCAGCGCCCATCGCCAGAGCGGCTCCCATATTGATCAGAAACTTCATCTTCATGGCGTTGCTCCTTCCAAAATCGTCATTCTGTCGGCGCTTCCCAGAGACGGGTTTCGCCAGTGATGAACGTCTTATGGGTGATTCGCCTTGAGCCGACCCTGAATGGGGCTGACAGCCGCCGTTAAGCTGATAACGGTCCGGCACAGTCCTGCTGCGTCCTGCCTGATATTATCCTATGGCGAAGGGAATGACGCGAATCCTGATCGTCCTGGCGCTCGCCATCCTGCTGCTGCCAGCCCCGCACAACAGCAAGCCTGCAGCCGTGCAGCCGGGCGCCTTGCTGGTCACCGCGCGGCCGCTGCCGCTCAGCACGGCCGATCCTGCGCTGCGGCGGGTGGGTTCGCTCGACTATCTGGGCGGCTGGGAGCTGCGCAGCGCCAATCCGGGGTTCGGCGGCATATCGGCGCTGCTGGTCTCACCGCCCGGTGATGTGCTGGCGCTCAGCGATTCCGGCATATTGATGGGGCTGCATGTCGGCGATGGTGAGGCGCGGCGGCGGCCCTTCATCGCCCCCCTCCCCATTCGGTCGCAGGATCGCGATCGTCCCTGGTGGGCATGGGATTCGGAATCGCTGACGCATGACCCGGTCAGCGATCGCTACTGGATCGGGTTCGAGCTGCAACAGGCGATCTGCCGCTATGCGCCGGGATTCGCGCGGGTCGAAGCGTGCCGGACCTGGCCACAGATCATGGCCTGGCCCCCGACCGGGTCGATCGAATCGCTCGCGCGCCTGCCCGATGGCCGCTTTCTGGCGATTGGCGAGATGGGGATGACCCCCGATGGCCGGCATGACATTCTGCTGTTTGCGGGCGACCCGGCCGAGCGCGAAACCCCCGATCCGATCCATCTGCGTTATACACCGCCGCAGGGCTATCGCCCGACCGACGCGGTGGCGCTGGATGCGCAGCACCTGCTGGTCCTCAATCGCCGCCTGACCTTGCAGGAGTTGTTCACCGCGACCATCGCGATCGTCGACCTGCCCGAACGGCTGGAACAGGGGATGGAACTGAAAGCCCGCACCCTCGCCCGCCTCGCCCCGCCGCTGCTGGCCGATAATTTTGAGGGGCTGGCGGTTAGCCGAGAGCGTGGCCGGACGATCCTGTGGGTCGTATCCGACGACAATCACGAATTTTTCCAGCGGACATTGCTGCTGAAATTCGGGCTGTAGCCTTAAGTGCCGCACCAGCCCACACCCCCACCCGGCCTCCCACAGAATATCCT
>NZ_CAVK010000161.1 GCF_000382885.1 Sphingobium indicum BiD32 | reverse complement strand
CGACCAATGCAGGTAATAGGTGACGAACAGATTAGAGCCTGATAGCAGAAGTTTAAATAAGCGGTCCCCAGCGTTCCATATCAGGTAGCGTATCCGCTGGGTGCAAGCTGTATTGGCCATCTGCGCGAAAGGCGAAAACGGCATCTGGCCCATAGATAAACCATTGTTCGGTAGTTGGATCATCGCCGACTGCCCACGTTTCAAGAGCGCCACCGAGATCAAATTCAAATCGGGATCGGCCAGCTGCAGGAAATACCGAAATATTGGTTAGTTTCTGCCCATCGAGGTTAGCCGTGGCGCGGAAAATATCATCTCTGCTATCCTCGCTCCACGCGATTGGCTCACCATCAACTGATACACGCCATTCGCAGCAATAAATCCAAATGTGCCACCGCCCCTGAACGTAGGCCTGCCGTCGAAATCCTTGCTGCTCCGAGCGCCATTCTTGAACCGTTAGTTTGGGATCACCAAACTCGAAGGTTAAAAAGGCTGCCATAGCCTTGCCTGGCTCCCCATGCCGGGTGGCCGATCATAGGCAAGGTAAAATCATTAAGAGCCATCATATGGCGTTGATCCCATCGATCTCGAAAGTCTGCAATGCACGACTAAATCTTAAAACCCGTCAGTCGCCTACCCACCCCCTCCCGCTACCCCGCCATCCTCAATGCTTCCCCGGCTTGCTCGAAGTCCCAGGGGCCGTCGGGTTCAGCAGCGCCGCGCCGCTGGGCAGGGCGGTGCCGCCCATGTCCAGGCTCTGTGCCGCCTTTTTCGCCACGCGGGCCGGGTCGTCGCGTTCCTTGATCGCGGCCTTGGTTTCCGCGTCCATATCCTCATCGTCAGCGCTGTTGCCGCCACGGGTCCAGCCCAGGATGATCGACATGCGCCGGTTGCGCGGATCATAGGCGTCGTTCTTGATGAAGGGTTCGCGGTCGGCGACGCCTTCGATCCGGGCGAAGCGGGCATTGCCGATGCCGCTGTCGGCCAGCGCCTTGCGCGTCGATTCGGCGCGGGTCGATGACAGCAGCCAATTGTTCATGGTCCGGCCGGACGCATAGGGCAGGCCATCGGTATGGCCGCGCACGATCAGCGGGTTGGGCATGGTTTGCAGCACGGACGCGACTTCGCCGATCAGCGCGCGGGCCTGCGGCACCAGCCGGTCGGTGCCCATCGCGAACATCGCGAAATCCGCCTCGTCGATCAGGTCGATGCGCAACCCTTCGCGGGTTTCGGTGAAGCGCACATTCTTGCGCAGCTTGGCCATGCGCTTGGCCATGCGCGCTTCCAGTTCCTTCTTGATCGATTCAAATTTCTGCCGGTCGGCGGCTTTCATCGCCTTGCCGCCCTGATCCTTCGTGCCGCTGGCATCGCGCGGAATGGTAATGGCCAGACTGCCCTGACCACCGGTCGTCGGGTAATTTTCCTTCGCCATCATGCTGTCGCCGCCGAACATGCCGTTCGACCCGGCCGAATTTTCCTTGGTCTGCACCAAAGTGGGCGTGAAATAGTCGGCCAGCCCCTTGCGCTGCTTTTCGGTGGTCGCACCCAGCAGCCACATGAGCAGGAAAAACGCCATCATCGCCGTCACGAAGTCGGCATAGGCGACTTTCCACGCGCCGCCATGATGACCGCCATGGCCGTCGACGATGATTTTCTTGACGATGATCGGGCGGGGTTCCGGCTCGTTCGCGCCGCGCTTTTTTTCCGCCATGGCTTATTTGCCTCGCATACCGTCGAACACTTCGGCAAAGCCGGGCTGGTTGGCATGGGTCAGGCCGGATCGCGCCGCCTCGATCACCAGCGGCTGCGGGTGACCATGGAGCGAGGCGACGATGATCTGCTTGACGATATGATAGATCGCCCCGTCCGCCTCGATCACTGAGCGGCAGCGGTTGGCGAAGGGATTGACCATGCCATAGGCCAGCAGAATCCCTAAGAAGGTGCCGACCAGCGCCGAACCGATCATCGCACCCAGGATAGCGGGCGGCTGATCGATCGACCCCATGGTTTTCACCACGCCCAGAACCGCCGCAACGATGCCCAGCGCGGGCAGCGCGTCGGCCAGTCCCTGAAGGTTGTCGGCTGGCTTGATCGCTTCGTGATGATGCGTCTTGAGGCTGTTGTCCATCACCTCTTCCACCGCGTGCGGATCGAGCGCGCCGGACGAGATGACGACCAGACGCAGCGTATCGCTGATCAGGTGGATCAGCGCCTTGTCCTTCATCAGCTTGGGATATTCGGTGAAGATGGTGGAGGTCGAGGGATCCTCGATATGCGGCTCCAGCGCCACCGGCCCTTCGACCCGCAGCGTTTTCATCAGCTTGCTCACCAGAAAGATGCAGTCCAGAAAATCCTGCTTCTTATATTTGGCGCCCTTGAACACCTTGCCCAGGCCACCGCCCAGCGCTTTGAGGTCCGATCCGCTATTGCCGATGATGAGCGCGCCGACAGCGGCGCCGCCGATGATCAGCATTTCGTGAGGCAGGGCATGAAGCACCGGGCCAAGATCGCCGCCGGTGAAGGCGAAGCCGCCGAACACCATGACGAGCAGGACGACCAGTCCAATGGCTGCGAACATGAAACTATCCCCGATATAAGCACCCGGAAGCGGTAAGCCCCGGCGGCGTCGTATGGGACGCCTGTCTTGTGGTTAATACGGACTGGTTAGCGTCCGGTTTAGGACGACGATTTAATTTCGTCGGATCAGCTGATCAGATCGAACAAAGTCTGCTGGTTGATCCGGGCAAAGGCGGATTGCGCCGCCTCCAGCTGCATCAGCTGCGCCTTCACGTTGGAGATGACTTCGGTAAGATCGGTCGATTGCAGTGCCGCGCGCCGTTCGGTGAGGTCGAGGTCAATGTCGGTCAGCCGCTCGCCCACAATGTCGAGCCGGTTGCTGCGCACGCCCTGCCTTGCCAGTTCGACCGTGATGTGGCCCTGTCCGATCTTGATCGCATCCAGGCCCGATCCGATGGCGGCATCGTCCCCATTTTGCAGCGCGTCGATGCTCTGGCTCAATATCCCGTCGATCGACATCGGCGTGCCGTTGACGTCAATCCCTTCGGACACGTCCTGCCGCGTCGCCACGACTTCCAGATTGAGACCACGGCTGACCGGCACCAGCACGCTTTGCTGATCGTCGAACACCGACACGCCCTGATAATCGGTCTGGTTCAGCAATTCGTTGATTGTCGTGCGGATGGTCGACATCTCCTCGACGATCGCGGCGCGGCTGGTGTCGTTGAGCGATCCGTTGCGCGCCGACGTCACCAGTTCCTGCGCGCGGGTCAGCAGGTTGTTGACCTCCAGCAAATTGGCTTCGGCGTTGGCGGCGCGGGTCTTGCCATAGCTGATATTGGTCTGCCACGCCGATTGTTGCGCCTGCGCCCGGCCAACGTCGGACACCTGCACCCAGGCAAGCGCGTCGTCCGACGGCTTGTTGAGCGTGATGCCGGTGGAAATGGCGGTCTGCCCGTCGACGATATTCTGCGACAATTGCTGTTGCCGGCGGATTTCGGCGAGCATGATCTTGTTGGTGATACCTACCATGGCTCAGCCCTTTCGCGGCTCAGAGAATCTGAAGGATGGAATCGACGGTTTCCTTGGCGACCTGCAAAATCTTTGCGCTGGCCGAATAGGCCTGCTGGATGCGCAGAAGGTCGGCGGCTTCCATGTCGAGATCGACCCCGCTCACCGCTTCGCGCGCGGCAACCGCCTGGTCACTGCGGCCTTGCGCGGTGGTATTGTCCGCCTTCGTCCCCGCCAGCAGATTGCCATGGGCAGCGACCAGCGCGGTCCAGTCCTGTTCGACACTGCCATTGCCGCGCAGGGTCGATGTGACGGTCAGCAGATTGCCGTTCAGCGTCCCGTTGGCCGATCGGGTGGCCAGCTCGGCCGGATCGGTGATCAGCGCCGCGACACTGGCCGCGCCGCCGCCATAGGATAGCAGGGCCGCGCCCGCATTGCCGCCGTCAGTGACGCCCTGCGCATGCCAGGCATTCATGTCGGTGACGAATTTCTCAGCGATCGTGTCGAGACTCGCACGGCGGTCGGCCACCGTATCGGCGGCGGAAAACAGCCCGCCCAGCGTGCCGTTGGCAGGCGTCGCCAGCGCGGTGCCGTCGGCCAGCGTCAGCGCCAGCGTCCCATCGGCATTGCTGCCCACCGCCACGCTGGCGGCGATATTGCCCTGCACCAGCGTCTGCCCGTCAAAGCTGATCTGCGCGCTGTCATGTGCGCCAAAGCTGATCGTAACGTTCAGATTTTCGGTGAGGTCCTGCAACGCCGCGTCGCGGCTGTCGAGCAACTGCGCATAGGCAGAGGTGCCCGGCTGCGCGCGCAAAAGGCTGTTGTTGATGTCGGCAAGCGATTCCAGCGAGCGGTTGATTGTACCGACCGATGCTTCCGCCTCGGTCGCGATACCCTCTGACACCGTCTCCAGATCGGCGGCGGTCTGGGTAAAGGCCTGCGCGACGCGACCGATGCTGTCGAGTGTCGTTACCCGCAGGGACGTATCGGTGGGGCTGGCGGCCAGCTTTTCCATATTCTGGAACATGCCGGTCATCAGCGCGCCGATGCCGGTGCCGGTATCATTGAGCGCATTTTCAGCATCGCTCAGCCAGCGCAGCCGCGCGGTCGCACTGCCCAGCGCCATGCCGGTCATGCGCACGGTGGCGTCCAGATAGGGGTCGGTGCCGCGATTGATGCTCATCACCTGCGTGCCGCCGAAATTCCCTTTCGACACATACATGGCCATGGTGGCGGTGGACGCACCGGATTCAGCCGTCGTCACCGACCGGCGGGCATAGCCGTCGGTGCTGGCATTGGCGATATTCTCGCCAATCGCCGCCATCGCGGTGCGATAGGCGCGGGTGCCGGAAGCCCCGATGATGAACAGGTCGCTCATGGGCCTTCAGTCGATGATGCAGCGGGCGCGGCAACCGTGCCGCCAAATTGTCGCAGCAGTAGCGTGGCGATCCCCAGGCTTCCGGTCCCCGCCATGGCATCGGCGGTGCGCGCGTCGGCCATGTCGCGAAATTGCTCGGTCGCGCTGGAATCGGAAATACCCTCGGCAAGGCTCGCCGATCGCATCGCGCCGATCATCTGGCGCAGGAAGATCGCCTCGAACTGCTGCGCGGTCTTTTCCAGACTGGCCTTGTTCGCGGGTGCTGCGCCGGAAGCGGCGGTCGCGGAGGGTGTAGAGCTAAGCTGCATCACAATACCACCAATTCGGCCTTCATCGCGCCCGCCTGTTTCAAGGCTTCAAGGATCGCGACCATATCGGCAGGAGACGCGCCGATAGCGTTGACCGCTTTGACTATATCGGCCAGCGACGCCCCACCTTTAAAATTAACCATAGGTTTTTTCTGCTCGTCGATGCTGATGCTGCTCGATTCTTCCTGCGCGGTCTCGCCCCGGCTGAACGGCGCGGGCTGGACGATGCGCGGGCTTTCATTGACGCTGACGGTCAATTTGCCATGCGCGACGGCTGCGGGATGGATGCGAACCGCGCCGTTGATGACGACCGTGCCGGTGCGTGCGTTGACGATGACCTTGGCCGGGGCTTCGGCGGGCGAAATTTCGATATTCTCGATCATGCCCATCATCAGGATGCGGTCCTCCGCCCCCGGAATGGCGTCGATCGTGACTGACACCGCGTCCATGGCGCGGGCGCGGCGATCGCCAAAGGCGCGGTTGATGCCGTCCGCGACGCGCAGCGCCGTGGTCAGGTCCGCTTCGGCCAGGTTGAAGGTCAGCGTCGGCGCGGTGTCGAAGCCGGTCGCGACCGCGCGCTCCACCGTCGCGCCGCCGGGAATGCGCCCGGCAGAGGGAATGTTGACCGACACCTGGCTGCCATCCGCACCTGATACGCCAAGGCCGCCGACGGCGAGGTTGCCCTGCGCCATGGCGTAGATTTCATTGTCCGCACCGCGCAGCGGGGTCAGGATCAGCGTACCGCCGCGCAGCGACTTGGCCTTGCCCAGCGCCGACACGGTAATGTCGAGCCGCTGGCCGGGCTTGGAAAAGGCGGGCAGGTCAGCGGTGACCAGCACGGCCGCCGCATTTTTGAGCGCGGGATTGATCCCCTGCGGCAGCGTCAGGCCAAAGCGCGAGACGACGCCCTTCATGCCCTCGGTCGCATATTGCAAACTGTCGTCGCCAGTGCCGGCCAGACCCACGACAATACCATATCCGGTCAGCTGGTTGGGGCGCACGCCCTGGAACGTGCCCAGATCCTTGACCCGCTCCGCCTGTGCGGGGACGGCGAAGGAGGCGAGCAGAATGAACAGCGCGAAGAGGATGCGGCCATGCCATCCTCCCCTGTAAGGGGAGGTGTCTGGCGCAGCCAGACGGAGGGG
>NZ_CAVK010000162.1 GCF_000382885.1 Sphingobium indicum BiD32 | reverse complement strand
GCCCTCACCGGAGCGATACCCTAGTGTCAGCGACACTCTTCAATATGCCGGAGACCGGGGGGTGTATGCCTGCTCAAGTCGCTCAATCTCCTCCGTTGTAAGGATGATATCCAGCGCGCCGAATGCTTCCTCAAGCTGCGGCAATTTGGTTGCGCCGATTATAGGCGCGGTCAGCCCCTGACGACCAAGGATCCACGCCAGCGCCACCTGCATCGGCCCTAATCCCCGGTCAGCCGCGATTTGCGCAAGCTCCCGTTGCACGACGAAATCGGCTTCGTGAAAATAAATCTGCCGCGCCATTGCGTCGGACTTCGCGCGAAGGGTTGCGCCGTTCCCGTCGGGTGTGCGATTTCCGGCAAGAAACCCGCGCGCCAGCGCAGACCAAGCCGTCACGCCGATTCCCTGATCGATACAGAGCGGAATCATTTCTCGCTCTTCTTCACGATATACCAAGTTATATTGGACTTGCATTGAAGTGAAAGGCGTCAGGCCATTTGTCGCCTGAATTTTTATGGCCTTCGCTAACTGCCATGCCTTGTAATTCGACGCACCAATATGAAGCACCTTACCGGCTCGAACAAGGTCGTCCATCGCACGCAGAGTTTCTTCAAGCGGGGTGGACGGATCATAGCCGTGCTGGATGTACAAATCGATATGGTCGACCCCAAGCCGCTTGAGGCTACCGTCAATCGCCGCCATGATATGCTTGCGAGAAGTACCCCTCTCATTTTGGCCAGGACCAGTTGGGGAAAGGAACTTGGTAGCCAATACGATTTCATCACGACGAGCAAACTCACGCAACGCTTTGCCTGTTACGACTTCACTCGCACCCTCTGCATAAGCATCAGCTGTATCGAAGAAATTTATCCCTTTTTCCACTGCAAGGCGAAAGAGAGGCATGCTTTCTTCTTCGCTGAGAGTCCAACCAGCATGCATCTGGCCCTTACCGTAGCTCATGCAACCGAGGCACAATTGGGAAACCTTGAGGCCTGAGTTGCCGAGGTTGACGTATTTCATGACATTCCCTTCTTCGTCCGCCGTCGCATGAGGATTGCGAACGGGTTAGTTCATGCTCCCTACCCATAGTCGAACAAAATGACCGCTGCCTCCTGTCTTCAACTTACTCATAAACTGCGAGCTAAAACGTAGCTCTTTTGGGCTGAACTTCGGAATGTGATGCGTTCCTTTCGCCGCGATCAACCGCTTTCGACGCACATCCAATTGTTAACAGGACGGATGAGCCTTACGTGGAGCTATCGACACCGCCTCCCAGGACCCACCGAATTTGCCGATAAGCATCCTGATCATTCGGCCACGACCGATACGCTTCCATTCGCGATTACCAACCTGCCATGCGATAGGTTCTCGCCACCCAGATTCCTGATTAAAAATCCCCATTCGGAGGGAAATCCGGTAGAAGCAGACAATGTAAATCCCATTGTGAAGTTCGCAACATATTGCGGCCTTGGGACCAGCGAAGGGGAGTATGAGATGGCACGGGTGGATTTTGGGCCTGGGTATACGAAGGGCCTTGATCTGAGCAATCCGGATGAGACGACCCTCGAGGAAAAGCGAGGTTTTTGGGCGGATAAGATCGGGGCGCGCAACGGCAAGCTGATGTATCCGGTTTCGGCCTACAGCTTCCTGCTGGCCAATCGCCCGGACATGCTCAAATACCATCTTCGTCAAATGCAGTATCTTCATGCGGTTCCCGAGACCAACCGCCTGTCGCTGCCGGTCACGACACTCGCCATGTTGCATTGGTATTCGTGCAACAGGGTGGTCGAGGGCATTATCCATGAGGTGCGGGCCTCGCACAGCGCTGGCGCCTCGAAAGTTCAGGTCAACGAGATCTTCGCTCTGGCCTTCATGCACTCCGGGCCCAGCGGATTTCGCGAAGTGTATGATCAGGCGTTCGACTATATGGAGTCGTACTCCGATCCGCAGGACAAGCTGACATGGCCCGAGGGCTGGGATCCCGATCCTGAGGCATTCCGCAGCGGTCTTGACTTCGACAATCCCGATTTCGGCCCAGGCGAGGTGGATCTACTCGACGCCTGGTATGCCGGGACGATCGGCTACACGCCGCGCTCGGTCAAGTTCCTTATCCAGCAGAACCCGCGCTTCCTGAAGGCCCACCGGGCGAAGTTCGAGGCGGCGCTCAAGACCGGCGGGCTGCCCAAGCAGATCGTCCCCTATATCCTGATCCACTACAACATGAACCGCGGTTTCCGCGAAGGCATCCGTGAGGCCGCCCTGCTCGGAAAGGCCTGGGGCATGAGCAAGGGCCACATCATCGATGCCGTTACCCTCGGCACCGGGTACATGGCCGGGATCGACGGCGTCTACATCGTCGATGAGGCCATTGGTGATCTCTTGGAAAATTGGGCATGATGCAGGCTCAGTCGGAAGCGCTTTGACAAGGCTCGCCGATTAGCGACTGAGCTGGAAGATGTGCCGAAACCTAATTTTATGGATGCGGTCATATCATTCGGAGTGGAGCCATCGGGCCAAGCGATCAAGACCTGGACCGCCTGGATCGGGACGTAGTCGTCCCGAGCGTGATACAGTGCTTTGTTACAGCCGACGCACTTGCCGCGAGTGCATCGGCTATCGGAATACAACCCCCGACAGGAGCAGATCAGGCGCGTGACGTTATCGGGCATCACAACGCCCGGCCACTTGGGAAACATCGAACAGGTGACGATACTGTTGTGGTTGGGCACGCAAGTAGGGCTTGGGAGCATGCACGCTCGCGCCCAGGTGTGCGGCGGCGTGCCACGGCCAACGCGGATCATAGAGGATGGTGCGAGCCAGCGCGACCAGATCGGCATCGCCGGTGGCGACGATAGATTCCGCCTGCTCGAAGCTGGTGATGAGACCGACCGCCACAACCGGAATTCCAACGGCTGATCTGACCGCTCGGGCAAGCGGGACCTGATAGCTCGGCCCGATGAGTATCTGCTGGCGCGGATCGAGGCCGCCGCTCGACACATGAATCGCCGCACACCCGTGTGCTTCGAGCAGGCGGGAGAAGGCGACCGTCTGCTCGACGTCCCAGCCGCCATTGACCCAGTCTGTCCCCGACAGGCGGACCGTCACCGGACGGTCGGCCGGGAAGGCCTCACGAACGGCGGCGAACACCTCGAGTGGAAACCGCATCCGGTTTTCGAGACTGCCCCCATAGCGATCCGTCCGCTGATTGGAGAGCGGCGACAAAAATTCGTGCAACAGATAACCATGCGCGCAGTGGACCTGTATGGCGTCGAGGCCGATGCGTGCCGCGCGGCGGGCTGCGGCCGAGAATGCATCGCGGACCCTTACAAGACCAGCTTCATCGAGAGCCATTGGCGCATTGTCCGTAGCGGCGAAGCCCAGCGATGAAGGGGAAACCGTCTGCCATCCGCCTTGTGCATCAGGAGCAAGCTGGGCCCCGCCGAGCCATGGCGGGTTCGTTGATGCCTTCCGGCCAGCGTGAGCGAGTTGGATGGCAATCGGCATCGGCGAGTGGGCACGGATGGCGGCAAGGACGCGGGCCATAGCCTGTTCACAGGCGTCATCCCATAGGCCGACGTCGGCGTAGCTGATCCGACCTTCGGGTACGACGGCAGTTGCTTCAATAGTAAGCAGCGCGGCACCGGACAGCGCCAGATGGCCAAGGTGGATGATGTGCCAGTCGGTCATGCAGCCATCCACGGCCGAATACTGGCACATCGGAGCAATGACGATGCGGTTGGCCAGCACCAGCCCGCCCACGTCGAGGGGTTGAAACAGTCGGGGTGCGTTCATCGTCGGTGTCCCTCTCGTGCCGAGACGCTCATTTTCCACGACTGTATTGTTATTGCCAATCAGCCCACATTGTCGGCATCGCCTGACCAGAAAATCCTGAGGGCGGCCACCACGCACCTGTCGAAGGTTAGGTGCCGACCCTTATTGAGCCCGCCACCTCTTGGACCCGCCCGCGAATGGGGTCCTGCGCCGTGCGGAATATTAGGTTTCGCAGAAATATCATGTGGAGATTGGCAGTTTGACAGACCACTTCAAAAATGCGGGTGAGCAATTCGAAAAAGGGCTCATCGTTCGCCAGTCCGTGCTTGGCGAAGCATATGTCAATCAGTCGCTGGACGCTGCCACTGGGTTTACCATGGACATCCAGAAGCTCGCGACCGAGTATTGCTGGGGTGAAATCTGGTCGCGTCCCGGCCTCGATCGCAAATCACGAAGCATGATCAACCTTGCGATGATTACAGCGCTGAATCGCCCGCATGAACTCAAGATCCATGTTCGCGGTGCGCTGAACAATGGGTTGACCGTTCAGGAGATCAAAGAGATTCTCTTGCAGACTGCGATTTATGTGGGATTGCCTGCGGCACTCGAAAGCTTTCGCATCGCTGCGTCGGTCCTGGACGAAGCTGGCGTGACGACCGATGAGTGATCAGGTACCTGTACCGATCGCTGCGCCGGCCACAATCGGGTTTATAGGCCTCGGCGCCATGGGTCTACCGATGGCGACACGCTTGCTCGAGGCCGGCTATCGAGTACGCGGATTTGACGTGTCTGGTGCAATGCTGTCGCGGCTGGCAGCCGCCGGCGGTACCGCCTGCAAATCGCCGGGGGCGACGACGAACGGCGCGACGGCAGTCATCACCATGCTGCCCAACTCGGCGATCGTCCAATCGGTCGTCCTTGAAGATGCGGAGCCTCTCGCAGACAGTCTGGCTGATGCCGTGCTCATCGACATGTCGTCTTCTGCGCCTACCTCCACCCGCATGATCGGCCAACGCCTCGCACAACGCGGCCTTACGATGATCGACGCCCCCGTCTCTGGTGGAGTGCAGCGCGCCACGACGGGCACATTGACGATCATGGCTGGCGGTGAGACGCAGCATGTCGCACGTGTCGAACCGATCCTGGCGACACTGGGCAGCGTTATCTTTGCAACCGGGCCGCTCGGCTCCGGCCACGCCATGAAAGCCCTGAACAACTTCATGTCTGCTGCGGGATTGACCGCGGCGTGCGAGGCGCTTCGGGTCGGCCAGCAGTTCGGGCTCGACCCCGGCCAGATGGTGGACATCCTCAACCTGTCGACCGGGCGCAACAACAGCACGGAAAACAAGATCAAGCCATTTGTGCTTTCTGGTAGCTATGCAGGTGGATTCTCATTGGCACTGATGGCCAAGGATCTAGCGGTCGCAGCCGATCTGGCCGACGCGATGGGCCTTGCTTCACCGCTTGCGCATGCCACTGCGGAGCTCTGGTCCCAAGCGCGCGATGCCTTGCCACGAGGTGCGGACCATACCGAGATCGATCGCTTTCTGTCATCGCTCAAGCGTTAGCTGAAGGCGCTCGGGCCGCGAGAGCATCACGCGCGTCCTGAGATTTCCGTGGCACGGGCTATGCAGATCAATGTCTGGCCGCTCTGGGGCGGAGATATCATCAGTTCGGCTACCGTCTCATAGGTTGAATTCGATCAAGAATAGCACCCCATGCCATTTCTGACCTTCAATCAGCCGAATACTGAGGCGACCCTGCGGCCCGTGAACACGGATATGGTCGTTCTTCGCGGCTTGGGCCGAGATGACGTGCCCGCCCGATCCCGGGCCGACACGTTGTACGATGACATCGACGTTAAGGGTTTCGGCAGTCGGGAAGCTGGTGATGGGCCAGTGAGGCACCACGACGGGCAAGAACATGCCGCCGACCAACGTGATGCGACTCTTCGACATCCTCTTCTTCATCTGCTGAGCAGGGAAGATCAATATCTCTTGCCACGCTACTCATCGATCCGTCTGCATGGAATACGGAGATGAGCGTAGTCATGCTGTTTATCGCCCGTGAGGACAGCGATTCTGCCTCGTTTCATGAGGACGAAACCGCAGCACTTACTGCGCTTATCCAATATGTCGACAAGCATTGGACCGATGCGAAACTCCCCGACGTCGCCCGCGATTTCGATGCGGCAAACCGGGTGGCCATATGGTTCAAAGCGACGGGTGCGCTGTACGTCATTGGTGAAGCGTCGATCGCCGATGAAACACCATAGCAATCAACCTCAAGACTAGGATTGATCTCATCATTTTGGGGGAGGGAGGCGAGCTTTCGTTTCACGCGATTTTCGTTGCCCCCACACGAGGATATCAGAGATGCGGGACGCCGGGCGGGGCGTTGGAACGGTGCTCTGGTGTTCGAACGCCCCATTTCGCGAGGGTGATCGTGCAGGTGACGGCAATCGCTGATGCTGAGCCCGCCTCACCGGCAGCACGCGCCGGGATTGACAGCGCGGACACAGACACGAGCAATGTCTCTAGCACGCCGCAGATAAGGACGGATCTAATGCGAGGACTCCATAGGTTGGGATTTGCACTTATCGCTCTCACGCTTTTCGCGCCCGCACACGCGGACGAAGGAAAGCCAATACGCTCTGTCAAAATATTCCTCATGCCCACTCCAGCGTCGCAGAAACCGGCTGACCAGGGCGGCACTGTTCCGAAGCCGCATAGCGCTTCCGGGTTTCGCTTGATCGATCTGGCTCGGGACAAGGTGGGAGAAGCGATGCGCGACACCTTTAGCTCCATTGCGCCCGGTTCGGAACTGGCGGACCGCGAGTACAAACGAGTGCCCCTCTCCCCCTATTCGGATATTGCGGTGCCGGGATGGATGCGCACGCCGATGCTGTCCGCGCCGCCGGCCCCCGGTGTCTTCGTCGCAGACTGCATGGCGGTGCCGTACCGCCCATCGGGCTTCCTGCCTCTTCATATCGAAACTCGCCGCCGCTCCGCCTACAATGCGATGAGCGCGGCGGCTTGTGAGGCCGGGATACCTGTCAGCCTGTTTGATGCGTTAGTGCTCAACGAGAGCGCTTATAATGCCAACGCAGTATCGCCGAAGCAAGCTTTTGGGTTTGCACAGCTTATGCCCGGCACAGCCGCCGGACTCGGCGTAGATCGCTTCAATCCACTTCAGAATCTTAGCGGTGGTGCACGTTACTTGCGTGCGCAACTCGATAGTTTCGGGCACGTACATCTTGCGCTTGCCGCCTACAATGCCGGCCCCGGGCGCGTGAAGGGAGGGCGCCTTCCAGCGATCGCGGAAACGCAGAGTTACGTCCGAAACGTACTGGATAAATGGGCACGCCTGACAAACTCGCATCGGATTGCCGCGTCGAGAACATTCTCTGACCCAGTCCCGCGCCAGTCGGTACCGGTTGAACGAGTGCGTGCAGCAGATATCCAGGTCTTCTAAAAGTCTTAGATATCCCGGTCCCAACCAATCGCCCGCTCAGCAGCAATTCGTGTAATCTCGTTCACCAGTCTCCTGACGACTGCGCGTTGGAGACCCGTGGCCCATTCCGGACGCACGTCGGAATCGTCAATATGATCGAGTGCCTCTAGTGCGGCCACGAGTTCGACCGGAAGGTAGCGGAATACTACTCGCAGCAACGCCATAACGGCACGGTGGCGTGGAGATTCGAGCACGTCGATGTCGCCGAAGGCCTCGACGCAAATGACCGCTTCGAACACGTCTATGTCGAGCGCGACGAACAGCACCTTTAGTTCATCGAAGCTTATGGGCGGGCGTCGAGACGCATCCCTGTGTAACAGGAGCCCGAGCCGCGATTTTCCAATATCGGTACGATCCGCGAGCGCGCGCAGGCTGACCCTTTGACTCCGCCTGATGCGAAGGATGAGTTCGACATAACCATTCCGGCTGTTGACCGGCTTGGTGTGAATTGCCGCTTGATCCGGTTCGTCCATCGAGGACATGCGTGGTCCCCTCGCCGCGCCGTGAGAACTGCTTAACGAAATCATAGATTGCTGATTCTTGCAAGGTGCAGTGAGGCCGCGCGACATGGCCGGCAATGGCATCGGTATGCGACAACCTATGCCTAGGGAGGGTGGATCATTTTTTCGGCGGAACGGCGCTGCCTGGATCAGCTAGACCAAGTTTCGGAAGAACGCGTGTGGCGCTGTGCTCAACCAGATAATCATAGATCAAGAGAGCAACCGCATCGCTGACGGTCAGGGTATTCCCAATTTCGCGGGAGAGCCGCTTCTTGATTTCCACCAGTGACTGGGCGCTGGTTCGGGAGATATTGAGATGGATGCGAATGCTGCCGCGTGTTGGTAAAACATCGAGATACTCACGCAATTCTGCGGGATTGAGGTTGTCAGCTACCGCCGGGTTACTGATGCGCTGCGTCAAAAGCTGCGCAAGCGTCTGGTAGCGCAGAGTCTCATTTGAATGCAGCCTTATGCTCTCGGTGGTCAGCTTGAAAAGCTCCGCCGATATATCGAGCGCATAGCTGCGAGAACTGCCCGGCATCGTCAGCTTCTCTCCGAAATGGACGCTTCTGCGACGGTGTTAGCCAAGCTGCAGGCCTTCCCGACAGAGCGACTCGTTCCAGAGCAGATTACCCGATTCGCGCGTGTCCCTAAATCCCGGACAGGTTGTCCCAAAAAGCTCACCGGCTTGTCCCGCTCACACCTAACCCCTGTCCGGTATATCGGGACAGTATTAATGATTCATCGCAAAGTCAGAAGAAAATCCACTCCAACGACAATCGATCCTGTTGGCGATGCTCGATCCTCGCAACTCTCCAAAAAGGGCGCGGCGAACACGCTTCTCCCAATGCCTCGAAAGGGATCGATATGACCTCAATCAAGAAATCAGGCCAGGCTGAGCTTATCGTGCTTCTGCTCGCCCTGGTGCTCGTGACGCTGCTCTGGGCGGGGACCGCCCATGCCGGTGCTGACACGACCTTCAACACCGCTTTGACCAAGTTCACCGATTTTCTGGAAGGGTCAGGCGGCAAGATCATCACCGTGCTGTCGCTCGCGGGCGGCATCGTCGGTCTCGCCTCCGGCCGCTTTAGTCTCGGCCAGGTGGCGATCCCGGTCGGCGTGGGAGTCGGCGCCGGAACGGGTATTCCGATCGTCACCTCCACCGTCACCGCAACGATCTGACACTCAAACACGGGTTGCCGGCATCCGTCTTGAGTGACGGGCCGGCCAACAGGGGGGTGGTGTATGGCGGCCGACACTTACGTCATTCCGGCGCATCTGGATGATCCCGAGTTAATCGGGCTCTGGACGCTGGACGAGTTCCTCGCGATGGTCATTCCGTTCGCGTGGGGCGTCCTGACCCAGCATATCCTTATCGGTCTATTTCTGGCGTTTGCTGGCTGGTGGGGGTTGAGAAAGGCGAAGTCCGGGCGCGCGGCCTCCTGGCTGATCCATCTGGCCTACTGGTATCTGCCGGCAGGCTTCCTGGGGCTCCGGGCGACACCACCCTCCTACCTTCGGTTGATGGCAGGCTGACATGGAGCTCGGCTACAGCCATGCTCAGGGCCAGCGGGTGCTCAGACAGCGCAACCTCCTTGCGCTCGCCACGCTGCTTCTCGGCGCCCTCGTAATCGTGCTCTTCCTCATCGCTTCGACCCGTGACCGCGAGATCGTGCTCCAGCCCGTGCTGCGCTCGAACCTGACCGTGAGCAGCGCCGGGGTGGACTTGTAACGGATTT
>NZ_CAVK010000163.1:5445-5639 GCF_000382885.1 Sphingobium indicum BiD32 | reverse complement strand
GTGTTCCATTGTGCTGGCGGCGGCGGCGGAACCCTCGATGCGATCGTTGAAGGACGTGATGTCGCTCTAGTGCTCGATTTGTCGGCAACAGAAATCGTCGACCATCTTCACGGCGGCCTTACAGATGGTGGTCCTGAGCGTGCGATGGCGGCGCTGCGAAAGGGCATTCCGACGATCTTGGCTCCCGGCAATGC
>NZ_CAVK010000163.1:0-5401 GCF_000382885.1 Sphingobium indicum BiD32 | reverse complement strand
TCCCAGGCACGCGCTATCACATGCATAATGCTGCGCTGACTGCTGTTCGCACACAGATGCAGGAGCTACGAAATCTGGCCGATCACTATGCCAAAATGGTCATTGAAGCGAAAGGACCTGTACGCTTTTTCGTACCGTTGGGCGGCTTTTCCAGCCATGACAGCCCGGAAGGGCATCTCCACGATATCAATGTGCCCGGCCCCTTCGCCGAATATCTTCGCAAAGTCATTCCCAGCGCTATTCCGGTCGAAGCGGTGGATGCTCACTTTAATGATGAAGTGTTTGCTGACCGCATCATTCTCGCGGCCCGCGATTATCTCAAGATCGGAGTGCATGCGTGAAAGGTGATCTGCCTCTAAGTCCTGAGGATGTGAACGAAATCGTCACAATCCTGAAAGGCAGTCAATATGATCGGTTGGACATCCGAACCGATCGCTATCGGCTTCGCGTCAGCAGGGCCGATGCAGGAGAAGGTCAAGGGGAAGGCTGGAGCCAGGCGTGGTCGCTCGAAGACGAAGCGTCGCCTGCCGGGGCGACTGCCCAGTCGGGTCAGGAAGAAATCCCGGTTCCCGAAGGCATGCATGCCATTCGCGCACCTTTGCCTGGCGTCTTTTACCGCTCCCCAGCTCCTGGAACTGCATACTTCGTTGAGGTCGGCAGCAGCGTCGAGGCAGAATCCAATGTCGGTATCATCGAGACCATGAAGCTCTTCAATCCCGTCCCCGCAGCTTGTGCAGGCGAGATCGCGGAAATCTTAGTCGAGAATGGCGCGATGGTAGATGCCGGCGCCATTTTGATGCTCGTCAAATGATCAGGCGTCTCCTCATTGCCAATCGCGGCGAAATCGCTTTTAGAGTTATTCGCACAGCAAAGCGTCTGGGCATCGAGACTGTCCTTGGGGCGTCCGAAGCGGATCTGAATAGCGCGGCCGCATGGCTGGCGGATCATATCGTAAAGGTCGGTCCGGCTCCCTCGGCGCAAAGCTATCTCGACGTTGCCAAGGTGATCGCCGCGACCAAACTAAGTGGGGCGGATGCGCTGCACCCCGGCTATGGCTTTCTCTCCGAAAATGTGGGCCTTGCCCGTGCTTGCGCGGAAGCGGGGATCGCTTTCGTCGGCCCTTCCTCATCCAGCCTCGAGGCAATGGGTGACAAGCTGATGGCGCGTAAGGTCGGCATCGAAGCGGGCCTCCCGGTGGTCCCGGGCGGTGAGGCAGGCGATAAGGAGGAAGCGCGAAGGCGCGCGCAGGAAACGGGCTATCCGCTATTGCTCAAAGCTGTGTCCGGGGGCGGCGGTAAGGGAATGAAAAGAGTCGATAATGAATCGCAGCTAGATGGTCAGATCGATCTTGCCATGGCTGAAGCGCAGGCTTCCTTCGGGGATCCACGCATCTACGTCGAGCGCTTTATCACGAGCGGCCGGCATATCGAAGTGCAGGTGCTTGGCGATGGTGTGAATGCGATTCATCTGGGCACGCGCGACTGTTCGATACAGCGCCGCTTCCAGAAGCTGGTCGAGGAAGCTCCAGCAGCCCTTCTTCCCGATGACAAGCGCACGGCTATCGAGCAGGCGGCGGTCGATTTGGCCAAGTTTCTGGCATATCGAGGAGCAGGTACGGTCGAATTTCTGGTAGATGCCGTTACTTTCGATTTTTATTTCCTAGAGATGAATGCGCGTATCCAGGTAGAGCATCCCGTAACGGAAGCGATCACCGGCGTCGATCTGATTGAGCAACAGCTGTTAGTAGCAGCCGGTAGCAAATTGGCGCTGACACAGGAGATGATACGGCCTCGCGGTCATGCCATTGAGGTGCGCATCAACGCCGAAAACTGGCGCGAAGATTTCCAGCCCTCGCCCGGGCGCGCCGCATCGGCCAAGTGGCCGGCGGGCGAAGGCATACGCGTCGATACCCATATATTCAATGGCGGCCTCGTCCCGCCCTTTTACGACTCCCTCGCCGGGAAGCTCATTGTCCATGGCAACGACCGAGCCGAGGCTATTGAGCGCCTGACTGCTGCCTTATCGGTATTCGAGCTAGAAGGCATGGATTCAACAGCTGGGCTTCACGCCATTATCGCGGCTGATCCGCGATTCCGTGCCGGCGACGTCGACACCCGCTTCTTCGGAAATTTGAACAATGGCTGAAATAAATCTCGTCGACGTTTCGGTGCGCGATGGCAACCAGTCGCTGTGGGGCGCGACAGGCCTCGATACAGCAAAGATCCTCCAGGTCGCCGGCCAGATGGATCGCGTAGGCTTTAGAGCAATCGATTTCACATCATCGACCCACATGGCCGTAGCAGTGCGTTATTTCCGTAACAATCCCTGGGAGCGTATCAGGCGTGTCCGGGCTGCCATGCCCAACACACCGCTTCAATTTATCACCACCGGCCTACGATTCATTGCTTGGCAGCAGGCTGGTCCCGAATTTATGCGAATCGTCTATCGCCGGCTCCAACATAATGGCATCGGCCGCTTCATTGTTCTTGATCCCATGCATGACATAGATGCGGTTCTTGAAGCAGCTCAGCTCATCAAAGAAGAGGGTGATGCGCAAGTTATGGCGGCGCTGACATTCACCCTCTCTGCCGTGCACGATGATGCATTCTATGCAGATTTCGCAGCGAAACTCGCCAGATCGCCCCATATCGACCTGTTCTACATCAAAGATCCGGGCGGCCTGCTATCTCCAGATCGCGTGAAGACACTCGCACCGGCGATCAAGGCGGTGATCGGCGGGAAATCGCTGGAAGTCCACCCGCACTGCACGATCGGTTATGGTCCACTTACCGCTTTGGCGGCCGCCGATTGCGGAGCTGTCGATGGCATTCATGTCGGTATCGGCCCCCTCGGGGATGGCAGTTCGTTGCCCGAGGCCGGTAGGCTTGTCGCGAATTTGCGGGAAGCAGGCCATAGTGTGCCGATCGATGACAGGGCTCTAGCAAACGTTACCGATTATTGGTGGCGTCTGGCTAAGGCGGAAGGCCTCCAACCGGGCACGCCTCAAGCCTTCGATGCCAGTTTTCTGCGTCACCAGATCGCGGGAGGGGTGATGACCACCACTCGTCGACAACTGAGTGAACTGAAGCTCGAGCACCTTTTTGGCGCGGTAGTCGAAGAGACGGAGCGTGTTCGTGCTGAACTTGGATATCCTATCATGGTAACGCCCTTTCCCCAGATGGTGATGACGCAGGCGACAACAAATATCGTCAGCGGCCAGCGGTACGTTCAGGTATCGGATCAGATTTTGCGCTATGCAATGGGCAAGCTTGGGCGTCCGACGAGCCCAATCGATCCGGTGATCCTGGATGTCATCATGGATCGACCGCGGGCAAAGGAGATAGCTGGTGAACCGGATTTCCCTGACTATTCGGATCTCCGTCGCAAGTTTGGCGCGCATCTGGACGATGAGGAATTTCTGTTGCGCGCCGTGATGCCGGCGGATCAGGTCGACGCAATGCTTGCGATGGGACCCAGCCGCGCAACCTATACTCCGGAGGCTGCGCCGTTGATGAAATTGCTACGAGAACTTATTGCTAACCCGACCCTGAAAGATGTCGTAATCGACAGAAAAGGTTTACGATTGGCACTTCATTCTGGCGCTTCCGCGGGCAAAATGTAATGGTCAGTGAATCGCTTGACGGCTTGGCTGCCCGGCTTGCTGGTGCATCGGGTTTCATTTTCGACATGGACGGCACGCTTGTACTTGGCGACAGCGCCAGTTCTGGATATCGCCCGCTTCCGGGCGCAGAAGTGCTGCTGGAAGAACTTACAGCGCGCGGCATGCCCTTTAGGATTTTCACCAATGGGTCTGCCATAGCCCCGGCTCAATATGCGTATAACCTGCGCGTTGCCGGGTTGAAGGTGCCTGACAGTGCTGTGATGACGCCGACGACGGCCGCTGCATATTGGTTTTCTGAACGGGGGATCCGCAAAGTCAGGGCGCTGGGGCGTAGCGAATCATTCGTGCCGCTGCGTGCCGCTGGTATCGAAGTCGTCGAAAATGCCGCTCCTTCTTGCGCGGTTGAGGCTGTCTATGTCGCCTATCACCGCGCATTCACGTTCGACGATCTGGAGGCGGTGCTCGCGGACCTCGAAGACGGCGCGCAGCTCACAACGGCGTCCAATGTTCCCTTTTTCGCTTCGGAGGGCGGGCGCAAGATCGGAACTAGCTTCGCGATTAATGCGGCCATCACCGCGATGACGGGGATCGAGCCTGTCATACTCGGCAAGCCATCGCTCGCAGCACTGCATTGCGCCCGATCTTTGATGGGTCTGCCGACTGATGCGACGCATAAATTGATCGTCGTGGGTGACGACCCAGGGCTAGAAATGAGAATGGCGCGGGCCGCGTCCGCCGCGAGCATTGGTGTGACGACTGGTCTCTCAGATGCAACCGACTTTGGCGCACATGCCGATGAGCAGGCAGATTTCGTCGTCAGATCGCTCGACGAATTGTGCGTGCGGTTAGGCGAAAGAATTGACGCAGTATGAGGCTTTCGGAAGCTGCGCAATCAGGACTAGAGTAATCCTACGTTGACGGTGCTTCGCTGCGCTTCTTGGTGTGCACAATCACAATGAGACGACATTGATGATGATGGTTCCGCAAATCGGGCCGGGTTAGCAGCGAAAGATTGGGAAGGTTACGCTGGTGCGCGCTGGCGACTTTGCCCCATTGGCATCAATCCCGGGCCGCTCGGCAACCGTTTGGATCGCATAGTCCAGATCGGTCGTGGTCGGCTTGCGGAAGCTTTCATGCGACTTCTCGTGCTAGGTTCATAAATTGGCAGTGCCCGGCTAGCCGCAGGGCGTTCATCCAGAACTCTCGCCGTTGGCCGGTGGCGGCCAGGGCATGGCCGCGATCTTCTGCAATTCGGCCCCTGTGCATTATGCGGACACAGATTCACGGTAGCGGTTTGATGAGCAGCGGCATGAGGCCATTGGCGTCGAGATCGAGGTGATCGGACCAGACATAATCGCCGGTGAGATTGATGCGATCCCAACCCAATGGTGAGAGCCGAGACAGCATAGCCGGATCGATCTGGCTTCCGCGGCGGCGCATTTCTTCGACGGCGTGCCCAAGATAGCGACAGTTGAACAGGATGATCGCTGCGGTGACGAGGTTGAGGGCAGCCGCGCGGGTTTGCTGGTTCTCCAAGCCACGGTCGCGAAAGCGACCGAGCCGATGGAAGGCGACCGCTCGCGCCAGGCTGTTGCGCGCCTCGCCCTTGTTCAACTCGGCGGTGACCGTGCGGCGTAGCGCCGGATCGTCGAACCAGCGCAACGTGAACAGCGTGCGCTCGATCCGTCCTACCTCGCGGAGCGCCGCGGCGGGGCTGTTCTGCTGGCGGTAGGCGGGTAGCTTTTTGAGGATCAGCGAGGGCGTAACGGTGCGATCACG
>NZ_CAVK010000164.1 GCF_000382885.1 Sphingobium indicum BiD32 | reverse complement strand
TCTGCCAAAGTAGTGCTAGAACGCCTCCGCCGCCAGCGCCATGATCGCCCCCTCGCCCGCCGCGATGCTCGCCGCCAAGCCCCCGGCCTGCGGCAACACCCGCCGCGCATAATAGTCGGCCACCGCCAGCTTGCCGTGATGCAACGCCGTCTCGCCAGCACCCGCCGCCACTGCCATCCGCGTCCACATCCACCCCATCGCCACCAGCGCGAACAGACGCAGATAATCGACCGCCGCCGCCCCGGTCGCGTCCACGCCCGCCCCGCGCAGCGCCACCGTCGCCTCGCGCAACAACGCCAGCGCCTCGCCGGTCCGCACCGCAATCACCAGATCGCCCGCCGCAGCGACATCGGCCGCGATCCCGTCGAAGAAACCCTCGACCACCGCGCCGCCCGCCATCGGCAGCTTGCGCCCCACCAGATCCATCGCCTGCACCCCGTTGGTGCCCTCGTAAATCTGCGCGATCCGCGCATCGCGGACATATTGCTCCATCCCCCATTCGCGGATGTAGCCATGGCCGCCAAAGACCTGCTGCGCCTGCACCGCGCTCTCAAAGCCATAATCGGTAAAGGCCGCCTTGATCACCGGCGTCAGCAACGCCACCAGCGCGTCGGCCTTCGCCCGCTCGCCCGCATCAGCATGACCATGCGCCCGGTCCAGTTGCAGCGCGGTCCACCCCGCCAGCGCCCGCCCGGCCTCCACGAACGCGCGGACATTCAGCAGCATCCGCCGCACATCGGCATGGTCGATGATCGCCACCGGACTGCGCGTCCCGTCGGCGCTGCGCCCCTGCACCCGGTCGCGCGCATAGGCGACCGCCTGCTGATAGGCGCCGCCCGCAACCCCCAGACCCTGCACGCCCACCATCAACCGCTCGGCATTCATCATGGTGAACATCGCCGCCAGCCCGCGATGCGCTTCGCCCACCAGCCATCCGGTCGCGGCATCATAATGCATCATGCAGGTCGGCTGGGCGTGGATGCCCATCTTCTTCTCCAGCGATCCCACCGACATGGTGTTGCGCACGGTAAAGCCGCCATCGGCATCGGGCAGATATTTGGGCACCAGGAACAGGCTGATGCCCTTCACGCCCGGCGGCGCATCGGGCAGCCGCGCCAGCACCAGATGGACGATATTGCCGCCAAAATCATGGTCGCCCGACGAAATGAAAATCTTGGTCCCCGCCACCGCATAGCTGCCGTCGCCTTTGGGCGTCGCCCGGCTCTTGAGCAGCGCCAGGTCGGTCCCCGCCCCGCTCTCGGTCAGCGCCATCGCCCCGGTCCATGTCCCGCTCACCAGCGGCCCCAGATAGGTGGCCTTCAATTCCTCGCTGGCATGGGCGGCAATCGCCTCGCACGCCCCGCGCGACAGGCCGGGGAACAGGCCAAAGGACAGGTTGGTGGCCGACATCATCTCGTCGAACCAGAGTTGCAGGATGAAGGGCAGACCCTGCCCGCCATGCGCCGGGTCCGCCGACAGCGATGTCCATCCCCCATCGGCAAAATCGCGATAGGCCTGCGCAAAGCCGTCGGGCGTCTGCACCGCGCCATCGACCAGACGGCTGCCCTGCTCGTCACCATCGCGGTTCAACGGATGCAGCCGCTCGGCACAAACCTTCCCCGCCTCATCCAGCACCGCCAGCGCCAGATCAGCGTCCACCTCCTTGCCCAGCTCCGCCATCGCCTGGTCGAAACCCAGAACCTCGTTCAGCAAAAAACGATAATCGTCGATCGGCGGGATATAGGTCTGCATGGCGGTTCCTCTTCTGTCGCAACGCCGTTACACCAAACATATGTTACAGTCAATTTTCTGAAGAATGGCTTATGTCCGGCTCACTGTTCACACCTCAATCGCCCGGCTTGTGCGACGACAAGAGATAGCGCCAGACCCCGACCAGATTGATCCCCAGCATAGCGACATTCTGCCAGCCGATCCCCTCATTATCCTGCGCCAGAAACCCCCAGGCGATCAGCGCGATCGAGCTTGTGACGAACAGCACGAATGCCCACCCCGTCACCCGCCGCCCGATATTGAGCGACACCAGCAACGCCGCCAGCACCGCCACCCCCGCGCCATAATATTGCAACCCTGTCAGCACAGCCTCATCCATCCCGCCCCAACGCCGCATCAGCGCCCAAGGTTGCAGCCACGCGCCTCCCCCTCTAGGCAGACCCCATGATTGCCAGCATAGACCCGTTCCACGCCATCGCCATCAGCCGCGAAGCCCACCGCCTCGAAGCGGAAGGCCGCTCCATCCTCCACATGGAATTTGGCCAGCCCTCGACCGGCGCGCCCGCCGCGTCCATTGCGGTGGCGCATCATGTGCTGGACACCGATCCGATGGGCTATTGGGAAAGCCAGCCGCTGAAAGGCCGGATCGCCCGCCATTATCGCGACGCCTACGGTCTCACCATCGATCCAGAACGCATCCTGCTCACCTGCGGCGCATCCCCCGGCCTCGTCCTGGCGCTCACCAGCCTGTTCGCGCCGGGCGCACGGGTCGCGACCGCCCGCCCCGGCTATGTGGCCTATCGCAACACATTGAAGGCGCTTTATCTGGAGCCGCTCGAAATCGCCTGCGGCCCGGCGGAACGCTATCAGATCAGCGCCGACGCGCTGTCAGCGCTCGATCCCGCCCCCGACGGCCTCATCCTCGCCAGCCCCGCCAACCCCACCGGCACGATCATCCCTGCGCAAGAACTGGCCCGCATCGCCGCCACCTGCGCCGCCCGCGGCATCGCCATCATTTCGGACGAAATCTATCACGGCCTGTCTTTCGGAGACCCGGCCCGCTCGATGCTGGAATTCGCCCCCGACGCGATCATCGTCAACAGCTTCTCCAAATATTTCAGCATGGCCGGCTGGCGTCTGGGCTGGATCGTCGTGCCGCCTTCGCTGATCGACGCCGCCCGCGCCCGCATGGGCAACCTCTTCCTCACGCCCCCGGTCCTGGCGCAACAGGCCGGGCTACAGGCGTTTGAGGAGACCACCGAACTGGACGGTCATGTCGCCACCTACCGCCGCAACCGGCAATTGCTGCTCGACGCCCTGCCCGCCCTCGGCCTCGCCAGCATAGCCCCGCCCGACGGCGCCTTCTACCTCTATGCCGACATCAGCCACCTGACCGACGACAGCCTGGCCTTCTGCCATCGCCTGCTCCAGGACACCGGCGTCGCCACCGCGCCGGGCATCGATTTCGATCCGGTCGAAGGCCATCATTTCATCCGTTTCAGCTTCGCCGTCTCCACCGACCGCGTACAGGACGCCATCACGCGGATGGTGCCATGGTTTCAGGCTCAGCATAGCCACAAAGCGCTATAACGGACCCAAAGGGTCCGCAAGGCCGAACGGCCGCCCGAGCTTATGCGAGGATAGCCAAGCGGGCGGATGCCCGCGCCGGCGCCTGAGGCTAAAAAAATGGTGCGGGCGGTCGGAATCGAACCGACACTCCTTGCGGAACCGGATTTTGAGTCCGGCGCGTCTACCAGTTTCACCACGCCCGCACGGCCTGGGTGCCGCCAAATGACAAAATCCGGCTTCCCCGTCCAGCCGAAAATCAGTCCGGGCCATATTCATCGTCCATCGCGCCAACGACGCGCGATTTTCGCTGCATCACAGCACAGCCGTTGCAGCATCGCCGTCGGGACGATAGCCTCCTTGCGCTATCATCCGCGTGCGCTATAAGGGCGTCATCGTGCAGATATAGATATGTTCAACGGAGAAGGACCATCCTTTGACCGAATCGTCTGCTACGTTCCTGCTATTCGGCGCCACCGGTGATCTTGCGCGGCGCATGATCTTCCCCTCGCTCTACAATCTCCTGTCCGACGGATTGCTGCCCGACGACTTCTTGATCGTCGCCTCCGGCCGGTCGGAGATGGACGATGATACCTTTCGCGACGATGTCGACGCGGCGCTGCATCAATTTCTCAGCGCCGACCGCTACGACCCGCAAATCGCCGCCGCCTTCCGCACCATGATCTGCTATCAGCCGGTCGAGGCGGGCAATGCGACCCAGTTCGCGGCGCTGGCCGATCGGATCGACGGCCGGCTGGAGCGCGGCCTCTCGGTCTATCTCTCCACCCCGCCATCCCTGTTCGCCCCGACGGCGCAGGGTCTGGCCGACGCCGGCCTCATCACCCCGCTCACCCGGATCGCGATGGAAAAGCCGATCGGCAAGGATCTCGCTTCCTCCAAACAGGTCAATGACGGCATCGGCGCGCTGTTCGCCGAGGATCAGATTTTCCGCGTCGATCATTATCTGGGCAAGGAAACCGTCCAGAACCTGCTGGCGCTGCGCTTCGGCAATCTGATGTTCGAGCCGCTGTGGAACGCCACGGGCATCGATCATGTCCAGATCACCGTGGGCGAAACCGTGGGGCTGGAAGGCCGCGTCTCTTATTATGACGGGGTCGGCGCGCTGCGCGACATGGTGCAGAACCATATGCTCCAGATCCTCTCGATCATCGCGATGGAACCCCCCGCGCGCATGGACCCGACCGCGGTGCGCGACGAAAAGGTGAAGGCCTTGCGCTCGCTCCGCCCGATGACCGCCGAAACGGTCAAGACCCACAGCGTGCGCGGCCAATATACGCCCGGCGCCGTAGGCGGCCAGATCGTCACCGGCTATGCCGATGAGCTGGGCCAGCCATCGACCACCGAAACCTTCGTCGCGGTCAAGGCGCATATCGACAATTGGCGCTGGCAGGGCGTCCCCTTCTACCTGCGCACCGGCAAGCGGATGCCCGCGCGCCAGTCCGAAATCATGATCCAGTTCAAGCCGGTGCGCCACTCCATCTTCGGCCGCGATGGCCATGGGTCGGGCCTTGAATCCAACACGCTGGTCATCCGCCTCCAGCCCGAAGAATATATCCGCCTGACCATCATGTCGAAGCGGCCCGGCCTTGAACGGCAGGTGCATCTCGATGAAGTGACGCTCGACGTGTCGCTCACCGCCGCCTTCGCCGGGCAGCGCCGCCGCATCGCCTATGAACGGCTGATCCTCGACCTGCTGGCCGGCGACGCCACCCTGTTCGTCCGCCGCGACGAGGTGGAGGCGCAATGGGCGTGGATCGATTCGATCATCGACGGGTGGAAAGAGGCGAATATGAAGCCTGCCCCCTATTCTTCCGGCAATTGGGGTCCATCCTCGGCCATTGCCCTTATCGAACGTGACGGAGCCAGCTGGCATGACTGAACTGCATCCCACCATCGCCAAGGTGACGGAACGCATCGTAAAGCGCAGCGCCAGGCAGCGCCGCCACTATCTGGACCTGATCGAACGCGGCCGGGAAGCGGGCACCAATCGCGATCAGCTAAGCTGCGGCAATCTCGCCCATGCCTTTGCCGCCAGTGGGGAGGACAAGCCTGTCATCCGCACCGGCGCGGCGATGAACATCGGCATCGTCACCGCCTATAATGACATGCTCTCCGCGCATCAGCCCTATGGCCGCTATCCCGAAGCGATCAAGCTCGCTGCCCGCGAAGTCGGCGCAACGGCACAGGTCGCGGGCGGCGTTCCCGCCATGTGCGATGGCGTGACCCAGGGGCAGGCGGGCATGGACCTCTCGCTCTTCAGCCGCGACACGATTGCGCTGTCCACCGCCGTTTCCCTGTCCCACGCCATGTTTGAAGGTGTCGCCCTGCTCGGCATCTGTGACAAGATCGTGCCCGGCCTGCTGATGGGCGCGCTGCGCTTTGGCCATCTGCCGACCATCCTGATTCCCGCAGGACCGATGCCGTCGGGCCTCGCCAACAAGGAAAAGGTCCGCATCCGCCAGCTCTATGCTGAGGGGAAAGTAGGCAAGGACGAACTGCTCGAATCCGAAAGTGCCAGCTATCATGGCGCTGGCACCTGCACCTTCTACGGCACCGCCAACAGCAACCAGATGATGATGGAAGTGATGGGCCTCCACATGCCCGCCGCCGCCTTCGTCAATCCCGGCACGAAGCTGCGCCAGGAACTCACTCGCGCCGCGACACATCGCCTCGCCAGCATCGGCTGGAACGGCGATGATTACCGCCCCTTGGGTCACTGCGTCGATGAAAAGGCGATCGTCAACGCCATCATCGGCCTCATGGCGACCGGCGGTTCGACCAACCACGCCATCCATCTGCCCGCCATCGCCCGCGCCGCCGGGATCAGCATCGACTGGACCGATTTCGCCGAAATCTCCGATGCCGTGCCTCTGCTCGCCCGCGTCTATCCCAATGGGTCCGGCGACGTGAACCATTTCCACGCCGCTGGCGGCATGAGCTATATCATCCGCGAACTGCTGGACAGCGGCCTGCTCCACCGCGACATCATGACCGTCGCGCGCGGCGACCTCACCGATTATGGCAAGGAACCGGTGCTGGAAAATGACGCGCTGCAATGGCGCGACGTTCCCGCCTCGCGCGACTACAACATGCTCCGCCCCGTCGCCAACCCGTTCAGCGCCGATGGCGGCATGAAGCTGCTGGCGGGCAATCTGGGCCGCTGCGTCATGAAGGTCAGCGCCGTCGATCCCGCGCTCTGGACCATCGAGGCACCAGCTGCGGTATTCCACGATCAGGATGACGTCCTGCGCGCCTTCAAGGCGGGCGAACTGGAACGCGATGTCGTCGTCGTCGTCCGCTTCCAGGGACCAAAGGCCAACGGCATGCCCGAACTGCACAAGCTGACCCCTGCGCTCGGCGTCCTCCAGGATCGCGGGTTCAAGGTCGCGCTGGTGACCGACGGTCGCATGTCCGGCGCATCCGGCAAAGTCCCCGCCGCCATCCACCTCTCGCCCGAAGCGCTCGGCGGCGGCCCCATCGGCAAGCTGCGCGATGGCGATCTCGTCCGGGTCTGCGCCCAGAGCGGCACGATCGACGCCCTGGTCGATGCCGCCACCTGGGACGCCCGCGACATCCCCGCCGCCCCGCCCCCGCCCTATGATACAGGCCGCGAACTCTTTGCCCTGTTCCGCCATCATAGCGACTTGGCCGAACAGGGTGCCTCACCCATCCTCGCCGCCATGGAAACCGAACTGTAAAAATATCCGTTCGGTCAGAACGACGTGGAGAGTGACATGACCAACATTATCGCCGCCGACATTGGCGGCACCAACGCCCGCTTTGCGCGCGCCTCGCTCGATGAGCGCGGCGTGCCGACGCTCGGCACCGTGCGCAAATATAAGGTCGCCGACTATCCCAGCCTGCAAGCCTGCTGGGCCGCCTTTGCCGAGGATGAAGCCGCCAGCGGCGCGGGCGACCTGCCCGACGCCGTCTCGATCGCCTTCGCCACCGCCATCGGGCGCGAAGTCATCAAGCTGACCAACTCCAGCTGGGTCGTCCGCGCCGATACGCTGGCCGACGATCTGGGCGTGCGCACCGTCAAGCTGGTCAATGATTTCGAGGCGGTCGCCCATGCCGTCTCGCGCCTGCCAGACGAAAATCTGCCTTTGCTGTTCGGCGATGACCGCCCCTTCCCCCGCGACGGCGGCGTCACCATCCTTGGTCCCGGCACCGGCCTTGGCGTCGCGATGATCGCCTATGACAATGGCCATCCCCATGTCATCGCGACCGAAGGCGGTCATCTCGACTTCGCCCCGCTCGACCAGTTGGAGGAAAAAATCCTCGCCTATCTGCGCGACAAATTCCTGCGCGTCTCGACCGAGCGGATCGTGTCCGGGCCGGGCCTCAACTATATCTACAAGGCGATGGCAACGATCGGCCATGATCGCGTCATGCTGATGGAGGACCCCGAACTGTGGCAGGCCGCGCTCGACGACAGCGATCCCTTCGCCCGCGCCGCGCTCGAACGCTTCTGCCTCTGCTACGGCTCCGTCGCCGGTGATCTGGCGCTGGCCCATGGTCCCCATGCCGTGGTGCTGGCCGGTGGCCTGACCCAGCGGATGCGCGACTTCCTGCCGCACAGCGGCTTCCACACCCGTTTCAAGGCCAAGGGCCGGTTTGAAAGCCTGATGGCCTCCGTCCCGATCCGTATGGCCATCCACGACGAAATCGGCCTGTTCGGGGCCGCCGCCGCCTTTAGGGAGCAATGAACATGAGCAAATTGACCGTCGAAAAAGTGATGGGCCTCGCCCCGGTCATTCCGGTGCTGGTGGTCGATCGGGTGGAGGACGCCCTCACCATCGCCCGCGCCCTTGTCGCCGGCGGCCTGCCCGCGCTCGAAGTCACGCTGCGTACCCCCGCCGCGCTCGATGTGATCCGGGAAATGAGCCAGGTCGAAGGGGCTGTCGTCGGTGCAGGCACCGTCCTCAACCCCGATCAACTCGACGCCGCGATGGAGGCAGGCGCGCGCTTCATCGTCAGCCCCGGCCTCACCAAGCCGCTCGGCAAGGCTGCGATCGCCGCCAAAATCCCCTTCCTGCCCGGCACCGCCACGGCGGGCGACATCATGCGCGGGATGGACATGGGCCTTACCCATTTCAAATTCTTCCCCGCCGAAACATCGGGCGGCCTGCCTGCGCTGAAAGCCCTCGCCGCACCGCTCCACACGGCCCGCTTCTGCCCGACCGGCGGCATTACGCTGAAAAGCGCACCGGAATGGCTCGCCCAGCCCTTCATCAAATGCGTCGGCGGCAGCTGGGTCGTGCCCAAGGGGCCGGTCGATGGCGCAAAGATCGAGGAACTGGCCCGCGCCGCCGCCGCCCTGCCGCGCGGATAAAAGTGGGCGGATAACGTAGGGCGGGGCCATTGCGCCCCGTCACCCCGCCCCCTAGATGCAGGTTCATGATGACCCGTCGGCTGCTCCCCTATCTCGCCCTGCTCCTGTCCGGCTGCACCGGCGCGCAGCTCAGCTATCCCTCTCTCGCCAAGCGCCCGATCGAAAGCGCCCCCGTCGCCGAAGCCACGCCGCCCCCGGCACCGGTCGTCGCCGACGCCAGGCTGGCCGAGCAGATCAGCCGCTTCACCGCCCAGTCGGAAACCGGCCGCACAGGCTTCGACGCCGCCTACGCCACGGCGGAAAAAGCCGCCCGCGCCGCTTCCGGCTCGTCAGTATCCAGCGATGCCTGGGTCGCCGCGCAGGTCGCGATCAGCGCGCTCGAAACCGCCCGCAACGACAGCGTCTCCGCCCTCGCCAGCCTCGACACCCTCTATGTCGATCGCACCAGCGCCATCGCCGATGGCAAGGAAAGCGGCGGTCTCGATGCCCTCGACACCGCCCGCACCGCCGCCCTCGCCATCGTCGACAGCCAGAATGACCGCATCGACGCGCTCAAGGGCCGACTGGCGCAGCCGTAAACATCCTCCCCTGCAAGGGGAGGTGGCAATGCGAAGCGTTGACGGAGGGG
>NZ_CAVK010000165.1 GCF_000382885.1 Sphingobium indicum BiD32 | reverse complement strand
GTGTCGCCCTATCGAGAGGGCGACACCCCTCCGTCAGCACTTCGTGCTGCCACCTCCCCTTAAAGGGGAGGATGAAGGTCAGGCGCGAGGCTAGGGTCAAGGGACGCTCCATCAAAACGGGCTGATCATCGAGAAGAAACTCTGCAACCAGCCTTGTTTGCTGGCGCGGGCGATTTCGCCCTTGCCGGTGTAGATGATCTTGGCGTCGGCCACGCGGGTCGATGCGATGCGGTTGTCCGGGCCGATGTCGGCCTGACGGACCAGGCCGCTGATCTGGATGAACTCGTCGCCGCGATTGAGCGTCAGCGCCTTTTCGCCCCGCACCAGCATCGTGCCATTGGGGTAGGTCGCCGCGATCGTCACGGTGATCTCGCCTGACAGCGCGTTGGACTGGGTTGCCCCGCCTTGGCCGGTAAAGGCATTCTGGCCACCCATGGCGACGTCACTGGCGGAAAATAGTTTGGACAGCACACCGGTCGATGGCGGGGTCAGGCCCAGATTGCCGTTGCGGCTTGTGTCGGCGCTGTTGCTCTTGGTGGCCTGCGTCCGTTCGACCAGGACGATGGTGATGATGTCGCCCACCGCCGTGGCGCGCGCGCCGCTGGTCAGCGGGGTATATCCCATGGATGCCTGAAAGATCGAGCCGTTGGATGGCGGCGCGACCGGCTGTGCCACGACGGTCGGCGCATAGAGCGCGCGTTCGGCCACGCGCTTCTTGCCCGCATGAACGGGCGACGCGGCCAGAGCGACCAGTGTTGGAATGGTGAAGGCGATGAGGAGGAGGCGCATCAGTGCGATCACATATTCTGGTTGACGTATTGGAGCATCTCGTCGGTCGCCTTGATCATCTTGCTGTTGACCTCATAGGCGCGCTGGGTCTCGATCATGTCGACCAGTTCCTCGACGACATTGACGTTCGACGTTTCCAGACTGCCCGACCGGATCGACCCGCGCCCTTCAAGGCCCGCGACGCCGACCTGCGGCGTACCGCTGGCCGCGCTTTCGACCAGCAGATTGCCGCCGATCGCCGAAAGCCCCGCCGCATTCATGAAGGTTGCCAGCTCGATCTGGCCCAGCTGCGTCGGCGTTGCTTCACCCTGGAGCGTCGCGGACACCGTGCCGTCATTGCCGACCGTCACCGACGTCGCGCCTTCGGGCACGGTGATTTGCGGGATCAGGGGCAGGCCGTCGCTGGTGACGACCGTACCTTCGGCGGTGACGGAGAAATTGCCCGCGCGGGTATAGGCGATGGAACCGTCCGGGCGCTGGACCTGAAAGAAGCCGGACCCCTCGATCGCCATGTCCAGCGAATTGCCGGTCTCGGTCAGCGTGCCCTGCGTATTGATCTTGCTCGTCCCCTGGAGCGAAACGCCGGAGCCAAGGTTGAGACCGGTGGCGAACTTGTTTTCGCTGTCCGAATTGGCGCCCGCCGCGATCATCTGCTGATAGGCGAGCGTTTCAAAATCGGCGCGGTCGCGCTTGAAACCGGTGGTGTTGACGTTCGCCAGGTTGTTGGCGATCACGCGCATCTTGGTGTTCTGCGCATCGAGGCCGGTGCGGGCGACATGAAGGGCGGCGTTGCTCATCGTCTCATCTCCGTAAAGCGTCGCAGTGAAGGGACGCCTGATGCCTCAATCATAGCAAGGTTCGTGCCAGTTTAACTGTCGAGCCGCATCAGCGACGCGCCGCCATCGTCCAGCTGCTTGGCGGTGTCGATCAGCTTGACCTGGGTTTCAAAGGCGCGGCTGGCCTCGATCATCTGCACCAGCGCACTGGTGGCGTTGACGTTCGATCCTTCGATGGAGCCGCTGGTGACGGTCGCCAGCGGGTCTTGCGGCAGCGCGCCGCCATTGACTTCGCGGAACAGGCCGTCGGTGCTTTTGGCAATGCCGGAACCGGTCGCATTGACCAGTTTCAATGCGTCGATCCGCTGCGGATTGGCCGGGTCGCCGCCCTGCGGTATGCCCCAGATGCTGCCATCCTGCGCGATCGACACGCTGTCCATCTGCGGCAGGGTGATCGGGCCGCCTTCGCCCAGCACGGGCAGGCCGTCGCCGGTGGTCAAAAGGCCGCTGTCACTGATTTTCAGGTCGCCGCGCCGCGTATAGGCTTCGCTGCCGTCGGCACCCTGAACGGCGAGCAGAGCATCGCCGTTCAGGGCCACGTCGAGCGCATTGCCCGTCTGGGTGACCGCACCTTGCGCCATATCGGCGGCGATCACCTGTTCGGATGCCTGTGCGCGGGTGTCGAACGTATCGCCCTTGATCCAGCGCGTCTCGGCATTGGCGATTTCGGCGCGAAAGCCCACCGTATTGGCGTTCGCGAGATTGTTCGCGATCGACGCCTGCCGGGCCATTGCGCCGCGCATCGCGGTCAGTGCCGTGTTGACGAGCCGGTCCATGGACGAAACCTCCTAAGCGTTTGCGATTATGTGCGGATGTTGACGATGGTGGTGGTCAGCGTGTTGGCCGCCTCGATCGCCTTGCTGTTCGCCTGGAAATTGCGCTGCGCCGCGATCAGCGACACCAGTTCGTCGGTGATGTCGACGTTGGAGCGCTCCAGCGACCCGGTATTGACCGCGCCGAACATGCCTTCATTGGCCAGGCCCAGGATCGGACTGCCGCTGGCGACGGTCGATGACCAGTGCGCATCGCCCTGCTGGCGCAAGCCTTCCAGGCTGTTGAAGGACGCCATGGCGACCTGACCCAGATAGACGGTGCTGCCATCGGCATAAATCGCCGATACCAGCCCGTCCTTGGCCACGCCCACGCTGGTCAGCTGTGGGCCATCGGCCTGACCCTGATAGGTGGTCGGCACCTGCAAATCGACCAGATCGGCTGGCGTGCTGGCGGCGGTAGGAGCCGTCGTGGGTACGCCGGTGTCGGGATCGACCGCGAACACCTGGATGCGCGACCCGGTGGTGTCGACCGCATAGCGATCATCATCGACCGAGAAAGCACCGTTGCGGGTGTAGCTGATCGTGCCATCTTCGGCCTTGACGGTGAAGAAGCCTTCGCCGGTGATCGCCATGTCCAGCGTCTTGTCGGTGGTTTCGATCGTGCCCTGGGTGAACTGCTGGGTGATGCCCTGCACGCGCACGCCCTGGCCGGCGACCTGATGCGTGGTCTGCATCGGCGCGGCGGCGAAAATGTCGCCAAACTGCGCCTTGCTCTTCTTGAACGCGGTCGAATTGACGTTGGCGACGTTGTTGGAAATGGCCGACAGGTCGGCCTGGGCGCCCTTGAGGCCGGACAGGGAAACATAGAAGGTCATGGCGTAGCTCCTTGGGTGAAAAGGAAATTGGGGGAGGGTGAATTAGCTGAGGCTGATCGCGTCCGACGGGCTGTAAGTGCCGAGCGCGGTGATGAGTTTGGACGAAGAGCCGTCAGCGGGTGACTGGACGGCGGCAATCGTGGCCCAGGTCGCGACCTTGCTGGGGGTCGCACCCTTGACCTTCACCTGAAGGGCGGCGGTGCTGACGCTGTTGCCCGCGTCATCCTTGCCATCCCAATAGAAGCTGACATCGCCCGCAGGTTGCGATCCTAGGTCAATCGACTTGACGACATTGCCGCTGGCATCGACCAGATCGACCGATGCGCCATCGACCGCCGCGGGCAGGGTGATCTGCCCGGCATAAAGGCCGCTAGCGTCAGGCGCGGCGATATTGCTCTGCACCAGCATCGACTTGCCGATCCAGCTCGCCGCATCGCCCAGGCGCGTGCCGGTCAGCTGTTGCTTGATCGACGCCAGATTGGCATTCATTTCGGCGATGCCGCTGGAATTGGTGATGGTCGCCATCTGCGACACCATTTCCGCATTATCGACCGGCTCGAACGGGTCCTGGGTCTGCATCTGCGCGGTCAGCAGGCGCAGGAAGTCCTCCTGCCCCATTTCCGACTTGCCGGTGCCGACCTTCGCGGTCGGATTATAGACCGAAAGCCCGGCGCTGTCGGTGACGGTAGAGGTCGTCATTTGCCGATCCTTATGGTTTCGAGCATCAGGGATTTGGCAGTGTTGAGCACCTGCACGTTATTTTGATACATGCGCGCGGTCTCGATCATGTCGATCATCTCGGCATTGCTATCGACCGCGGCTTCCCACACATCGCCATTGGCATCGGCCAGCGGATGGTTGGGGTCATGCCGCTTGGTCGGCTGCGCGTCGGTGGTGACTACCTGCGACACCTTGACCGTCGATACGCCGGGGCTGTCGGTGACCGATGTGAACACCGGCTTGATCGCACGATAGGCTTCGCCCGCGCTGCCGGTGACGTTTCCGGCGTTCGCCATGTTGGAAGCCGTGGCGTTCAGACGCACCAGCTGCGCGCTCATGGCGCGACCGGCAATGTCGAACACATTCATGGGGCCAGAGCCACTCATGCTCATTCTCCCTTCAGCGCGCGGTTGATGGTGTTGATGCGGCCCTCAAGGAAAGAGAGGGTCGTGCGATATTTGACGGCATTTTCGGCAAACAGCGTCTGTTCGGTGCTGAGTTCGACGGTGTTGCCGTCCAGGCTGGGCTGGAGCGGGACGCGATAGCCCATGCTATCATCGACCGCCTTCGACACATCGGCAGCGCCCGCGCTCGCCTGCGTGGTCGCGCTTTTCAGCGCGGCGTCGAAATCAATGTCGCGCGCCTTGTAGCCGGGGGTCGAGGCATTGGCGATGTTGGACGCGAGCAGGGACAGGCGCTGCGAACGAAGCGCCAGCGCCTTTCCATGGATCCCGAACAGACTTTCTTCCACCGACATGCCCTTTGCCCTTTGCCAGGCCTAAAAGTTGGTCGACCGCTGCCGTTCTATTGCCTGATGGCGTTCGATACGGGCGATCCAGCCTGTATATCCGCAAGAGCCGTGCCAATTTGCGTGGGTGACGCAATGGCAGGGCGGAAATCCCCGGAAAACGGGGGTTTTGCGGATGCAGGCGGCAAGGGCGGCAAGAAATTGCCGGTCGGCGGCAGCGCTTTGCCGCCGATAAGCGAGCAAGCGGGGACAAGAGCTGGTGACTGGCATTATAGGACATTTGGTCGATCCCCTGACGCTGCTCGCCATGGTCGGCGGGATTTTCTTGATCGCGCTATGCCAGAATGGCGCGGCCGCGCTGGGACGGGCAATTGCGGCGCTGCGCCCGCTGGTGACCGCCGACCCTGCGCGCGATCGCGACGCGGCGCGCGCTGCGATGCTCAAGATCGATCAGGTGGCGCAACTGCGCGGCCTGTCCTGTACCGACCGGGTCAAGACCGCCAACCCCTTCCTGACCGACGCCGCGCGCAAACTCGCCAATAGCGAGCGCACCGACCTGTTCGAGCTATGGGCGGCGCAGACGCTCGCCGACCGGGCGCAGCGCCATGCCGGCGCGCGCAATGTCTGGCTGTCGATCGCCGACGCCGCGCCCGCGCTGGGCATGGCCGGGACGATCATCGGCCTGGTCGGCATGTTCGCGGCGATGGACGATCCCGCCGCGCTCGGCCCGGCCATGGCGCTGGCCTTGCTCACCACCTTTTACGGCGTCGTCATTGCCAACATGATCGCCGCGCCCATCGCTGCGCGCCTCGCTGATCTGTCCGAACGCGAACTGGCCTGGCAGCAGGAGGTCGTCGCCCGGATGCTTGCCATCGCACGGCGCGAAAATGCGCCTCTGCGCCGGGCGTCGATCCGCGAAGTCGCATGAGCGCGTCCACCATCGCCGCGACGCGGCGCAACCGCTGGGCGGTCAGCTTCGCCGATCTGCTGCTGCTCTTGCTCGCCTTCTTCGTGCTGTTGCAGGCCAGCGGATCGCGGCGTGACGCCATGCTGGCGCAGGTCGCCCAGCAATTTGGCGGCCGCGCGATGCGAACGGGCATAGAGATCCGCGCGGTCGAGCTGTTCGTGCCGGGCGAAGCACTATTGAGCGATCAGGGTCGCGCCCGCCTGTCCGTCATTGCCCGCCAATTCGCCAAAGAGCCGGGCGGAGTAGAGATTCGCAGCCACGGCAGCGATCGCGCCCGCCAACGCTTCGACGACTGGGATCTCGCCGCCGCCCGCATCGGCGCGGTCGCCCGCGCCCTCAAGCTGGACGGGATCGCACAGGACAGGCTGCTGATCCGGGGCCTCGACCAGGCCGATGGCAAGGGCGGGGAGGGCCAGGTGATCCATATCGCGCCGGGGGTTAAGACCCAATAATAGCGCAAAACTGGCACGGCTCTTGCTTTTCTGACCGGAAAGACCGTCCGTCTTTTCAGGAGACATGCCGTGTTTCGATCCAAACCGATCCTTCTTGCCGCAGCCGCCATCGCGACCGCGCAGCCTGCATGGGCGCAGCAGAAGTTCGAGAATCTGGACCGGATCGACAGTCTGGTCGCGATGACCGTCGGCGCCAATCTGGGCGAACCGGGCGGCCCGGTCGCGCCGGTCGATCGCCGCCTGAAGCTGGCCGCTTGCCCCTCGACCCCTGCGGTCGATGGTCCCTTGTTCGGAGCCGCGATCGTGAAATGCGACGCGCTGGGCTGGCGGATTCGCGTGCCGTTGGTCGCAGGGGCTTCTGCCGCTGCGTCCGGCCCGGTGCCGCGCGCCGCTGCCTCCAACCGTTTCACCCCCGCCGCCCGCCCGGTCCCGACCGAAAATGTCGTCAAGCGCGGCGATCCGGTGCAGCTAATGGCCGGAAACGCGGCCTTCAGCGTCTCGCGCGTAATGATCGCGGACGAAGATGGCGCGGTCGGCGAAACCATCCGGGTGCGTGAGGACAAGAAATCTGCGCCTATTTTTGCGCAAGTCGTGGAAATGGGGCTTGTGCGTATTCCCGGATTTAAGGATTTCTGAACTTGTCCGTTATAGCGTTTAAGGGACGAATGAAGGATTTTACCCATGATTAAGTCAGTCGGCCAGAGCATCAGCGCCGCCATAGAGGCGACCCGCCTGCGGGAAGGGGCCAGGACGCGCGCTTCGTCGGCCACCGGCTCGACCACTGCATCATCGTCGGCATCGTCGGCCAGCCCAGCCTCGCGCATGGCGGCGGAAGGCGCGCCGGTCGACATGGATCGCATCGCCGCCATCAAGGCTGCGATCGCGTCGGGCAACTACCCGGTCAACCCATCGGCCATTGCCGAGCGCATGGTGGCGCTCGACCTGCCGGTCGCCGGATAAAGGATTAGCCCCCATGTCGCTGGGCCTTGCTGCGCTGGACGATCTGTTTGAAGCCTTCGAGGATTTGCGTGAGGCGCTGGATGGCAGTGATGCCGCCGCGATCGAAGTCGCCAGCAATCGGGTGAGCCACAGCGCCGCCGCCGTGCGCGCCATCGGCGCCTGGCGTTCCGAACCCCAGACCGTCGCCCGGCTGAGCGCGATGCTCCCCCTGATCGACAGCGCGCGGATACGGGTCAACCTGCTCGCTGATCACGCGAATCAGCGGCTGGCAATGCTCGCCGCCCACGGCGCGCGCAATGCGCCGCTGACCTACAGCCGCTGAAAAGCCATTTTCTGTTACACCCGAAAACGGCGCCAATCGGCGCCGTTTTTCGTTTGGGGCGATGGTCGCGTCCAAATGATCCTCCCCTTGCAGCGCAGGGGAATCGCACATGACTTTTCGTTATCCCTCCAACGTCATCCTGAATTTATTTAGCTGCGCTGGCCTTCGGCTCAGGATCTATCGTGCCCCAAAAGCCGCCGCTGGAGGCGAGAAATGGATGCTGAAACAAGTTCAGCATGACGATGAAGGAGGGGGCAGTTCCATATGCGATAGCCCTACCCGACAGGGGAGGATTGTGCGGCTCACCGCCTTCCGACACCTCTGAAAATACAGCTCCGTCAGCGAAACCACAGCGACAGAAAATCAAATAGTTGCGTCGGCATTAACCAAATCTTGGCATAAGCCTTGCTCTAATGCTCCCCAGAACCAAGTGGGGAATATGAACCAATGTCGGCTTTTGCAGACATTACAGCAACGGGGACATCGACTGGCAATCGCGTTACAAACGCGATCGCCATGGCGAGCCGCCGTACGGGCGTCGATTTCGCCTATCTGCTGGGTCAGGCGAAAATCGAATCCAGCATGAACCCCACCGCCCGCGCGACGACATCGTCCGCGACCGGCCTTTATCAATTCATCGACCAGAGCTGGCTGGCGGTCATCGACCAGCATGGCAGCGAATATGGGCTGGGCTGGGCATCCGACGCGATCAGCCAGGGCAGTAATGGCCGCTATCATGTGTCGGACCCGGAATTGCGCCAGCAGATACTCGACCTGCGCAAACATCCCGAAACCGCGTCAGTGATGGCGGCCGAACATGCCGCCGACAACAAATCCTATCTGGAAAAGCGCCTTGGTCGCGAAGCCGAACCGGTCGATCTCTACCTCGCCCATTTTTTGGGGGTAGGCGGCGCCAGCAAATTCCTGTCGGTCCATGATCGCGCGCCCGGTGCGACGGCGGCCTCGCTCTTCCCGTCGGCCGCGCGGGCCAATCGTTCGATCTTTTATGATCGTGCCGGCAACGCCCGCAGCTTCGCCGACATTCGCGATCGCTTCGCCTCCAAATTGCAGAAGGGCGTCGATAGCCTGGGCGGCGACGTCCAATATGCCGACGCATCGGGCGCATCGGGTCTGCCCAGCGGCGCACGGACGGTCCAGCCCGCCGATTATGTGCGGATCGAAACCCAGCGCCTTAGCGAACAAGTCGATGTCGGCATCCGGCCCCAGCCGCAGACCGCACGTCTCGCCTATCTCATGCTCGCCACCCTCGGAAGGTAACGGCTCCTCATGACTCCCAACCAAATCAAAGCGAAGATCTGGATGAGCGCCGCCAAGGGGGCGGTGCTGCCCTTCGCGACGCTGATGGTCGTGCTGTTCATGATGGTGCCGGTCCCGGCGATCATGCTCGACATTGGTTTCATCACCAACATCATGATTTCGCTCGCCGTGCTGATGGTCGCGCTCAACGCTGCCAAGCCGCTCGATTTCTCGGCCTTCCCGACCGTCCTCCTGTTCGCCACCCTGCTGCGCCTCGCGCTCAACGTCGCCTCCACCCGCGTGGTGCTGGTGTCGGGGCATGAAGGCTCCGATTCAGCGGGCCAAGTGATCGAGGCGTTCGGCCATTTCCTGATCGGCGGCGACTATGTCGTCGGTATTTTCGTGTTCGCCATCCTGATGATCATCAACCTGGTGGTCATCACCAAGGGTGCGGGCCGCGTGTCGGAAGTCAGCGCCCGCTTCACCCTGGATGCCTTGCCCGGCAAGCAGATGGCGATCGACGCCGATCTGAACGCGGGCCTGATGACGCCTGAAGAAGCCAAGCTGCGCCGCGCCGAAGTCGCGACCGAAGCGGATTTCTACGGCTCGATGGACGGTGCCAGCAAGTTCGTGAAGGGCGATGCGGTCGCGGGTATCCTGATCCTGGTCATCAACATCATCGGCGGCATCATATTGGGCGTCGTCAGCCACGGCCTCACCATGGGGCAGGCGGCGGAAACCTATATTCTTCTGGCCATCGGCGATGCGCTGGTCGCACAGGTGCCGGCGCTTTTGCTGTCGATCGCCGCTGCCTCCATCGTCACCCGCGTCAAGAGCGAGGATGATCTGTCCGGTCAGATTGCCGGCCAGTTCGGGTCGGCCCGCGCCTGGGTGCCTGTCGCCGCGATCCTGACCTTCATGGGCGTGCTGCCCGGTATGCCGCACCTGATCGTGCTGCCCGCCGCTGCCATATCCTGGCTCATCGCCTGGAACCTGCGCAAGGCGAGCCAGAAAAAGGCTGCCGAACCCGCGCCCGCGCCGCCGCCTGTCAACCCTGCGGTCATCGAATGGAACGATGTGTCCGACGGCGCGCTGCTCGGCCTCGAAATCGGCTATGGTCTCATTGGGCTGGTGGACGAACGTAAGGGCGCGCCGCTGATGGCGCGGATCACCGGCATCCGCCGCCAGCTGTCCAAGGAACTGGGCTTCGTCGTGCCGATGGTCCGCGTGAAGGACAATCTGGCGCTCGAACCCAATCAATATCGCATCACCATCGCCGGCGTTGTCGTGGGCGAAGATGAAATCTGGCCCGAAGATCTGCTGGCCCTCGACAGCGGCGCGCTGGAAGGCACGGTCGTCGGTCGCGCGGCCAAAGATCCGACCTTCGGCCTCGACGCGGTCTGGATTCCGCAGGCCAGACGTAGCGAGGCGGTGGTCGCAGGCTATACGGTGGTCGATCCGCCAACGGTCGTGGCAACACATCTCAACCAGCTGATCGCGATGAACGCCGCTGAAATGTTCGGCCTCGACGAAGCGCGCAAGCTGCTCGACAATCTGAAGGACGTGGCCCCCCAGCTGGTCGATGGCCTGACGCCGGGCACGCTCAGTCTGACGCAGATCAGCGCGCTCTGCCGCGCGCTGCTGTCCGAAGGCATAGCGCTCAAGGATTTCCGCCGCATCTGCGAAGCCATGGTCGATGCCGCCCGCCCGGACATGAGCCACGAACAACTGGTCGAAGCGGTGCGCCAGCGCATCGGCGCGCTGATCATCCAGGGGCTTGTGCCGGTCAAGATGCCGCTGCCGGTCATCACGCTCGATGGCGACCTGGAAGCCTTGCTGGCGCAGGCGATGCGGGTTGCAGGCGACGCCCGCCACCCGATCGAACCCGCGCTCGCCAACCGCATCGTCGAAGCGGTGGTGCAGGCCGCCCGGCCCTTGCTGGGGCAGGCGCGCAATTTCGCCATCGTCACCTCGCCCGTCGCGCGTCGGGCGATGGCGCGGCTGTTCAAGCCGCATCTGCCCGAAACGCCGGTCCTGTCCTTCCTGGAAATACCGGACGGCAAGGGCGTGGAGGTGGCTGCCGTCGTCGGAGGCGAACAACGCCCCACGCCGCGCCACGATCCCGCGCCCCGTCATGACCCCATGATGCAGCGCGAACGGGTCGCTTGAGGAGAGGCTGACCGATGTACATGAACAAAATTGCGTCCGGCGCCCACACCTATGCCAGGCCGGGGGATAACAGCCCGGAACGGCTGGCGCGCCAATATATGCCGCTGGTCCGCAAGATCGCCTGGCATGTCCATGGCCGCGTTTCCACCGCGATCGAGGTGGAGGATCTGCTCCAGATCGGCATGGTCGCGCTGGTCGAGGCCGCCAACAGTTTCGAGGATCGCGGGCTGGGCTTTGCCGCCTATGCGCAACTGCGCGTGCGCGGCGCGATGATCGATCATCTGCGGCGGCAGGCGACGATCTGCCGGTCGGCCATGGCCAAGCGAAAAGATCTGGCCAAGGTGCGCAATCGGCTGGAACAGAAGCTGGGCCGCTTGCCGACCGAAGCGGAAATGTCCGCCGACATGGGGCTGGAACCGTCCGCCTATCGCGAAATCGCCGACAGCGTGGAGATGGTCCAGCACACCAGCATGGATGAGGTCTATTCCGACCAGTCGATGTGGTTCGCCGATGTGGAGGACCGCGCCGACGACATATTGGAACGCGAATCCTTAAAGGCCGCGATCACCCACGGCATCAGCGAATTGCCAGAGCGCGAAGCGCTGGTGCTGCAACTCTATTTCGTCGAGGAACTCAATCTGGAGGAGATCGGCCACACGCTGGACATTGGCGCAGCACGGGTCTGTCAGATCAAGAAAGCCGCGCTCGACCGCCTGCGCGAGAAATTGCGCGACTGGGATTAACCTCCAGCACCACCTCCGTTCGCCCTGAGCCTGTCGAAGGGTCGTCCTCACTCATCATTCGCGGCAAATGGCCCCATCCGCCGCTCGTCGCCGCTCGGCCACCGAAAGCGCAGCGGACGGTAGCTTTGCGTGCGCCACCACGGATCGGCGACGACGAACAGCCCGCCCTGCTCCGCCCGCCGCCCCAGATCCTTGCGCGCGGTCAGCGCCGCCAGCACGGGGGCCAGCAACAATCCCGCCACCACCGGCGTGATCCAGCCCAGCCCGCCCGCCTGCACCGCCATCGCGGTCAGGCCGATCCCCAGCAAGATATGCCATTTGAACAACCAGATCGCGCTGCCCAGCCCCATGCCGTCGCGGTCGCGGGTCTGCCCGTTCCAGCTGCTCTTGCGCCCCATCAATATGCCGAACAGGTTGATCGTCTGGGTCAGCATCGCCACTGGCGCCATCAGGATCGACAGCGCAATGTCGGCGATCACCCCGCGCGTCATCCGCGCCGCGCCGCCAAAGCCGATCCGCCGCGCCGGGTCGATCAGCGCCCATATCATCGCCAGCAATTTGGGACCGAACAGCAAGGTCGCGGTCACCGCCAGCAGACCGCCCGATGGCAGCACCGCGCTCGGCGGCCACACCCCCGCCAGCGCCCCGCCCAGCACCACCAGCATCAGCGCCAGCCACAGCGGCGACGTGCAATAGGCCGACGCCCCGACCAGCAGCTGGAAACGGCTGACCGGATGCAGCCCGGCAATCTTGATGAATAGCGGCACATGCTGGATATTGCCCTGGCACCAGCGCCGGTCGCGGGTGAACAGGTCGGGCATGGCGGGCGGAAATTCCTCGAAACTGTCGTCGGCGTTCACCATATGCACGTCCCAGCCGCGCCGCCGCAGCAGCGCCGCCTCGATCATGTCGTGGCTCATGATATGCCCGCCAAAGGGCGCACGTCCGGGCAGTTCGGGCAGGCCGCAGCTCTGCGCGAACGCCTTGACCCGCACGATCGCGTTGTGGCCCCAGAACATGCCTTCGGAGCCTGCCCACCAGATCATCCCCGCCGCCGAAATCGGCCCGAACAATCGACTGGCAAATTGCTGCCAGCGCGCGAAGAACGTCGCAGCACCGACGACCGTGGGAACGGTCTGGATCAGACCGACCTGCGGATGCCGCTCCATGTCGGCGGCCAGCCGCGCCATCGTCTGTCCGCTCATCACGCTGTCCGCGTCCAGCACGACCATATAGTCGTAACCGCCGCCGAAACGCTCGACCCACTCAGCGATATTGCCCGGCTTGCGCCCGATATTGCGCGCGCGGCGGCGATAATGGACGGGGCGAGAAAAGGACTCGCGCATCTCCAGATAGGCGCGCCGCTCCGTCTCGCCATTGTCGGCATTGGAATCGGACAGGATGAAAAACTCGAACCGTTCGCCCCCCATCACCTGCGCCAGCGATCGCTCCATGATCGACAGGCGCCCCAGCACGCCCAGAAAATCCTCGTTGCAGACCGGCAGCAAAATCGCGGTCTTGCCTTGCAGGGATGTGGCAGGGGTAGGGGCGTGGGGCGTGACGGCGCGACCCTTGCCCACGGTCAGCAGCAGGAAACCGATCAGCGCAGTAGCAAAGCCGAAAGCGATCCAGGCGAACAGCGGAATGAACAGCGCCAGATAGACGCCCTCCCACGCCGAAATCCCGTCCAGGCCGATCGACCGGCGCATCTCATGCGCGGCCATCGCGGCAGGCAGCAGCGCCAGCAGCACGACCAGCAGGCGGCGCGCCCACAGGTCGATATTGAACCGCCGCCGCGCGATCATCGGCGGACGCCCGCCAAAATCCTGCACCGGCATGGCGATCGGCGTTTCCGCCGGCACTTGCTCAAATGCCCGTGGCATGGGCTTGTCTCCGGTGACGGCATCCACCGTCAGCACGCCTCCCGTCACACGTTTTCCAGACCTGATTAGCATTGACCCACAGGACAGAACCGCTCGTTACGCTGGCGGTTCCCTTCATCCCGTGATCGGATAATGCACATATTCGCTCAAAAGGCGACCATTGGCGCGCAATTGCAGCCGAACCTCGGTCGGAACGCCCGATTTCACCTCCAGGTCGATGACCGCGCGAAACAGGCCCGGCTGTCCCAGCACCGGATAACCCGCCGCCTTGATCAGCGTCCCCCCGCTCAGGTCCGTCCACAGGTCGGGTCGCACATCCTGCGGCACACCGGCAAAATCGACCACCAGCCGCTGCGCATCGGGCTGGTCGCCGCGCCCGCGCCACATATTGGCGACCGTTGCAAGGCTGGTGCCCGCCGGATTTTGCGCCGCCGACCAGTCGAGCCGATAGCCAATGTCGATCCGCCGCCCCGGCACCGGCGCAGCGTCGGGCGTCCAGTAGGCCGCGACATTATCGGTATATTCGCTGTCGGTCGGAAAGCTGTATAGCCGCACCTGCCCCGCGCCCAGCGGTCGGGCAGGGGTCGCCCAGAGCGATGGCCGCCGGTCGTAAAAGACGCCATCATCCTGATAATGGGCAAAATCCCGGTCGCGCTGGAGCAAGCCGAAACCCTTGGGGTCGCGCTCGGCAAAGGCGCTGACCTGCGGCATGGCGGGATTGACCAGCGGCCGGGCATGAACGCTGCCGTCGCCGCTGGCGATCGACAGCAGGTCGCTGTCATGGATTTCCGGCCGCCAGTCCGTCCCTTGCCGCCGGTTCGCCTGATCATACCAGAACATGCTGGTCATCGGCATCAGCCCCAGTTCGGGAATGGCGCGGCGGGGAAACAGCGCCGCAGTCACATCCTGCCGCACGCCATCAGCCCCCAGGCTGCTGACGAAACGAAACGCGCCGGTGATCGACGCACCATCCAACAGCGCGTGGATGGTCACGCTGCTGGTGCCGGTCCGCTCCAGCCAGAAATGGGTGAAGCGGGGAAATTCCTCCTTGCCCGCTATGCCGGTATTGATCGCGATCGCGCGGGCCGACAGGCCGAACTGTTTTTGCGGGCTTGGCGCACGGAAATAGCTGGCACCCAGAAAGGACAGCCAGTCACCGTCGCGCGCCGCGTTCATGATGCGGAAGCCTGCAAAGCCCGCGTCGGGTGGCAGCCGCTTGACCGGATTGTTCGCAGGTGCATCGAACATCGCGGCATCATAGCGCAGCGGCGTGGCGCGTCCCTTGTCGACCAGCGCAATCTGCACCGGCTGTGCCGCCGTCCGGCTGAGCGGGAAGAGCCGCACCCCGGTATCGCCGGGCAAATCCCCCCAGATCGTGCGATCATCGGCAAAGCGTGCCTGATGCAGCGCGTCATAGTCGATCGCCTGCGCGCCGGGATGCAGCGGCGTCTCGGCAAAAGGCGCGCGCGCCCGTCGCTGCGCCCGCGCCACCAGCCGCTCCCATGAAAATGGCTCGGTGGCAGGCTGTGCCATCAGCCGGTTGGGAAGGATCAGCGCAGCGCCGGTGGCGGCGATCATCGCGCGCCGGTTGATATGGGTCATGGCTTTCATCATGAAAGGCATAACCGCCAAAGCCAAGGGCGTATCCTTATAGCACTATTCGATGGACATGCCGCCGCACCGGCCCGCTC
>NZ_CAVK010000166.1 GCF_000382885.1 Sphingobium indicum BiD32 | reverse complement strand
TTCGACCAGATCGACGCCGGTGATTTCTTCGGTCACCGGATGTTCGACCTGAAGCCGGGTGTTCATTTCCATGAACCATATCCGATCCGCGCGCAGGCCTTCCGATCCGTCGGCGATGAATTCGATCGTGCCTGCGCCGACATAGTCCACTGCCTTGGCGGCGCGGACGGCGGCGGAACAGATGGCTTCGCGGGTGGCGGCGTCCATGCCGGGCGCGGGCGCTTCCTCGATCACCTTCTGGTGGCGGCGCTGGAGCGAGCAGTCGCGCTCGAACAGGTGGACGACATTGCCATGGCTGTCGCCAAAGACCTGCACCTCGATATGGCGTGGGTTGGTGACCCATTTTTCGAGCAGGACATGGTCATTGCCGAAGCTGGACGCGGCCTCGCGCTGGCAGGAGGCGAGCGCGTCGGCGAAATCGGCGGGAGCATCGACCTTGCGCATCCCCTTGCCGCCGCCGCCCGCGACCGCCTTGATAAGGACGGGGTAGCCGATGGCGTCGGCCTGGGCCGCGAGATGGGCGGGCGACTGGTCCGCGCCGAGATAGCCAGGCGTGGTGGGAACGCCCGCATCCTGCATCAGTTGCTTGGCCGCATCTTTCAGGCCCATGGCGGTGATGGAGGATGGATTGGGACCGACCCAGATGAGGCCTGCGTCGATGACCGATTGGGCGAATTCCGCGTTTTCGGACAGGAAGCCATAGCCGGGGTGGATCGCCTGCGCGCCGGTTTGCTGGGCGGCGGCGATGATGCGGTCACCCAGCAGATAGGATTCGCGCACTGGCGACGGGCCGATATGGACGGCTTCGTCGGCGGAACGGACATGGAGCGCAGTTGCATCGGCGTCCGAATAGACAGCGACGGTGCGGATGCCCATCGCGCGTGCGGTGCGGATGATACGGCAGGCGATTTCGCCGCGATTGGCGATGAGGAGGGATTCAAGCACAGGGATCTCCCAATCCGTCATGCTGAACTTGTTTCAGCATCCATTTGGCGGCAGGCTCGGTGCTGCGATGGAAAAGCAACCGTGCGTTTATATTCTGAGTAGCGCGCCCTATGGGACGCTTTACATCGGCGTGACATCCGACCTGATTGGTCGCCTTTACCAACACCGCACCGGCATTATTCCGGGTTTCACGAGCCGTTATGCGATCCATCATCTGGTGCGGTTTGAGATGTTCGGCGATATGGAGGGTGCAATCCTGCGGGAAAAGCAGCTCAAGCGCTGGCATCGTCAATGGAAGATCAACCTGATCGAGAACGATAATCCGCATTGGGCGGACCTTGCGCCGTCGATCGGGCTTCCGCCTTTGCGGCCCGATGGATGCTGAAACAAGTTCAGCATGACGGCTGAGTTTGGCCACCCTCATCACATCCGGAACACGCCAAATTGCGCCCTTTCGCCGACCGGGGCGTTCAGCGTCGCTGCAAAGGCCAGGCCCAGTACGTCGCGGGTTTGCGCAGGGTCGATGACGCCGTCGTCCCACAGGCGGGCGGTGGCGTAATAGGGGTTGCCTTCTTCTTCATATTTCTGACGGACGGGGGCTTTGAAGGCTTCGGCTTCTTCCGGCGTCCATTTGCCCGCGTCACGGTGGACGGTCGCCAGCACGGATGCGGCCTGTTCGCCGCCCATCACGCTGATGCGCGCGTTGGGCCAGGTGAAGAGGAAGCGGGGTTGATAGGCCCGGCCGCACATGCCGTAATTGCCTGCGCCAAAGCTGCCGCCGATCAGGACGGTGATTTTGGGCACCTGCGCGGTGGCAACGGCGGTGACGAGTTTGGCGCCATGTTTGGCGATCCCTTCCGCCTCATATTTGCCGCCGACCATGAAGCCGGATATATTCTGGAGGAAGAGCAAAGGGATACGCCGCTGGCAGGCGAGTTCGATGAAATGCGCGCCCTTTTGCGCGCTTTCGCTGAACAATACGCCATTATTGGCGAGGATGGCCACGGGCATCCCCCAGATATGGGCGAAGCCGCAGACGAGCGTGGTGCCGTACAGTGCCTTGAATTCGTGAAATTCGCTGCCGTCCACGATCCGCGCGATGATTTCGCGCACGTCATAGGGCGCGCGGACATCGTCGGGGATGATGCCGTAAAGATCGCTGGCATCGTACTTTGGCGGGCGGGGTTCGCGCAGGTTGAGATCGGGCTGGCGATCGGGTTGCAGGGTCGAGACGATGTCGCGGACGATGGTGAGGGCATGATCGTCGCTGTCGGCGACATGATCGACAACGCCCGACTTGCGGCCGTGCAGGTCGCCGCCGCCCAGATCCTCCGCCGTGATGACTTCGCCGGTCGCGGCCTGCACCAGCGGCGGGCCGGCGAGGAAGATCGTCCCCTGATTGCGGACGATGACGGTTTCGTCGGACATGGCGGGGACATAGGCACCGCCCGCCGTGCAGCTGCCCATGACGCAGGCGATCTGGGGGATGCCCTGCGCCGACAGGTTCGCCTGATTATAGAAGATGCGGCCAAAATGGTCGCGGTCGGGAAATACCTCCGCCTGATTAGGCAGGTTCGCGCCGCCTGAGTCGACCAGATAGATGCAGGGCAGCCGGTTTTCGAGCGCGATTTCCTGCGCGCGCAGATGCTTCTTCACGGTGACGGGGTAATAGGTGCCGCCCTTTACCGTGGCGTCGTTGCAGCCGATCATGACCTGACGACCCGCGACCCGGCCGATGCCCGCGATCAGGCCAGCGCCGGGGACTTCATCGCCATACAGGCCATTGGCGGCAAGCTGGCCGATTTCAAGGAAAGGCGAACCGGGATCGAGCAGCCGTTCGACGCGATCGCGGGGCAGGAGTTTGCCGCGCGCGGTATGCTTGTCGCGTGCGCTGGCGGAGCCGCCTGCGGCTGCGGCGGCGACCTTTTCACGCAACTCCTGCGCCAGCGCGCGGTTGTGCGCGGCATTGCTGCGGAAGGCTTCGCTGTCGGGGAATACTTTGGTGTCGAGGACCGGCGCGCTCATCTCAAATCCTCCCCTTTAAGGGGAGGTGGCGCGCCGAAGGCGTGACGGAGGGGTGTC
>NZ_CAVK010000167.1 GCF_000382885.1 Sphingobium indicum BiD32 | reverse complement strand
TGCCGCGCGACAATCAGGATGAGAGAGCAGCGTCAATCAAGATGAGAATCGCCACCTGCTGATGCGGCGTAGGGCGTAGCCCGGAGCCGGATCAGCAGGTGGCGATGTCGCCCTTTTTGGGGCGTTTCTGATGGTTGCGGCCGGTCAGGTATTCAAAGGCATAACTTCGCGAGAGGGGATGTCGTTCATGCCGGGCCGCCACGTCAACGATCATCAGATGAGGCTCTACATGAAGCTCCGACATACCCATGCCGTTCCGATCGCCGCCGCCAAGGCCAGTATCAGCACGGCGACCGCATATCGCATCGAGGGAGATCCTCGGCTTCCCTCGCAAAGGCAGGTCCAGCGAGAGCGGCGACGCCCGGACCCGTTAGCCGGGATCTTCGACGAGGATGTGGTCCCCATGCTCCAGGCTGCGCCTGGTTTGCGGTCAGTGGCAATTTTCGAGGAGATATGTCGCCGTCACCCTGAGCTTGATGGGAGCATTCGGCGCACATTGGAGCGACGGATCCGAACATGGCGGGCGATCCATGGTCCCGAGCAGGAAGTGATCTTCCGGCAGGTGCATGAGCCGGGACGGCTTGGCCTGTCGGACTTCACCGAGATGAACGATGAGCACGTAACGATCGTCGGCGTGCCGCTCGATCATCGCCTCTACCATTTTCGGCTGATATGGTCGGGCTTCGAACACGTCCATGTCATTCTGGGCGGCGAGAGCTATGTCGCGCTTGCAGAAGGGTTGCAAAACGCCCTGTGGGCCGTCGGCGGTGCCCCGGTTGAGCATCGCAGCGATAGCCTGTCGGCCGCGTTTCGCAACCTGGACGCTGATGCCCGGCAAGATCTGACGCTGCGATATGACGCGCTGTGCGAACATTATGGCATGACGCCGACGCGCAACAACCGCGGCGTTGCCCATGAGAATGGCGGGATCGAGAGCCCGCACGGGCATTTGAAGGCAGCAATAAAGGACGCGCTGCTGATGCGTGGTTCGCGAGACTTCGATGATCTGGCGAGTTACCGGCACTTCATCGACGAAGTCGTCAGCCGCAAGAACCGGCGCAACGGCCCACGCATAGACGCCGAGCGTGCGATATTGCAGCCCCTGCCTGGCGCGCGCACCAGCGATTATGAGGAGACGATCGTCACGGTCACCTCGACCAGCAGCTTCACGCTTCGTAAGGTGTTCTATACCGTGCCCTCACGGCTGATCGGGCATCGGCTGCGCGTTCGGCTTTACGATGATCGCCTCGATCTGTTCATCGGCGGCACTCACCTCATGACATTGCCGCGGGGGCGGTCGTTCAATAACGGCTCCCACGGCCATGTGGTCGATTATCGGCACGTCATCCATAGCTTGCGGCGCAAACCCATGGCGCTCCTGAAGTTGGTGTATCGTGACCAGCTGTTCCCACGGGAGCCTTATCGTCAGACCTTCGACCGGCTCATCGCCGCGTTGCCCGAACGGATCGCTTGCCGGCAGATGGTAGAGCTATTGGCAATGGCGCACGAAAGGGCCTGCGAAGCCGAACTTGCGGAACTGCTGGCCGCCGACGTGGCTGCTAACCGTCTCCCCGACATGGATGCCTTGCGGATACGCTTCGCTCCCGATCCAGCAGCGCTTCCCGACGTGGTGGTGGAACTGGTCCCCCTGGTCACCTATGATGTTCTCCTGACGGGAGAAGCCGCATGAGCCGGAACGCACCCGCTATCGACGCCCAGCGCCTGAGCCTCATCCTCAACGACCTGCGCCTGCCGGCAATCAAACTGATCTGGTCCGACTTTACCACGCGGGCCGACAAGGAAGGCTGGCCTGGCGCCCGTCTGCTTACGGCCCTCGCCGAGCATGAGATCGCAGAACGGGACCGACGCCGGATCGAAAGGCATCTGGGCGAAGCCCGCCTGCCACCTGGCAAGACTCTCGACAGCTTCGCCTTCGATGCAGTGCCAATGATCTCCCGCGCCCGGGTGACGGCGCTGTGTTCTGGTGATGGCTGGCTCGAAAAAGGCGCCAACCTCATCTTCTTTGGTCCACCGGGTGGGGGTAAAACCCATCTGGCAGCCGCAATCGGCCTTGCGTTGATCGAAAATGGCTGGCGCGTCCTGTTTACCCGCACCTCCGATCTGGTCCAGAAACTTCAGGTTGCCCGCCGTGAACTGGCGCTCGAAGCCGCGATAGCCAAACTCGACAAATATCATCTGCTGATCCTCGATGACCTCGCCTACGTGACCAAGGATCAGGCTGAAACGTCCGTCCTGTTCGAGTTGATCAGCGCACGGTACGAACGGCGTTCCACCCTCATCACCGCCAACCAGCCTTTTGGTGAATGGAACCGGGTCTTCCCCGATCCCGCCATGACGCTCGCCGCCGTAGATCGCCTCGTTCACCACGCGACAATCTTCGAGATGAATGTCGAGAGCTACCGCCGCCGCTCAGCGATCCAGCGACAATCATGCGCTGGTCGGCCACCGACCTTCGCGACAATCAAGTCCAACGAGGAAATGTCGCGCAGCGACAATCAAACCTGCAAGTAGCGCTTGCCAGCGTCAATCAAAGCAGGCACCACTTGAAAACCGCGACGATCAGTTCTCATCCTGATTGACGGAAACTTCTCATCCAGATCGCCGCGCCATA
>NZ_CAVK010000168.1 GCF_000382885.1 Sphingobium indicum BiD32 | reverse complement strand
GATCTGGTCGCGGCGATCCGGGCGACGCCGGGGTCGCGGCGGTTGCTGTTCACCGGCTGGAACGTCGCGGAAGTGGCCAATATGGCGCTGCCGCCCTGCCATATGACCTATCAGTTTCAGGTGTCGAACGGGAAGCTGAACGGCTTGTTGTTCCAGCGCAGTTGCGACCTGGGGCTGGGTTTCGCCTTCAACATATTCGGCCTGTCGATGATCACCCGGATGCTGGCGCAGCAATGCGATCTGGAGCCGGGCGAAGTGGTCTGGCAGGGCGGCGATGTGCATCTGTATCTGAACCACGCCGCGTTGGTGGAGGAACAGATGGCGAGAATTCCATCGGGTGCGCCAAAACTGCGGATCAATCGGCGGCCGTCGGACATTTTCAGCTACGCGATCGAGGATTTCGAGGTGAGCGACTACGCGCCGCAGGCCCATATTTCCGCGCCTGTTGCTGTTTAAGCCGACAGTGAGCCGGACATAGCAGAAGGGGATATGGGTAAGGGAGGCTTGCCTTTCGCGACGGCGTAATATAATAATAGCGTAAAGCAACATTATTGCGACGCAGCATAGGAGGCAGGATGACCGATCCGCACGTTTCGGCAGGATTGCAGGGCGAATCGGGGCGTAATCTCCCGCCGCTGCGCCTGCATGTTCCTGAGCCGCCCGCCCGGCCCGGCGAGAGCGCCGACTTTACCCATTTCGACATTCCCGCCGCCGATGCGGCACCACGGCCCGATGAGACGGCCCAACCGGCAACCATGCGAGACATGGCTTATGGGCTGGTCCGCGTGCTCGATGAAGATGGCGCGGCGGTGGGTCAGTGGAACCCCAACCTGCCGCCCGAAACGCTGCTGCGGATGTTGCGCGCCATGGCGCTGACCCGCGCGTTCGACGCGCGCATGTTCCGGGCGCAGCGGCAGGGCAAGACCAGCTTCTACATGAAGTCGACCGGCGAGGAAGCGGTGTCGATCGGCGCGGCGCTCGCCCTGCATCGCGACGATATGTGCTTCCCCAGCTATCGCCAGCAGGGCATCCTGATTGCCCGCGACTGGCCGATCATCGACATGATGAACCAGATTTATTCCAACAAGGGCGACCGGCTGAAGGGTCGCCAGTTGCCGATCATGTATTCCGCGCGGGAGGCGGGCTTTTTCTCCATCTCCGGCAACCTCACGACCCAATATCCCCAGGCGGTCGGCTGGGCGATGGCGAGCGCGGCGCGCGGCGACACGCGGATCGCGGCGACATGGTGCGGCGAGGGATCGACGGCGGAGGGCGACTTCCATAGCGCCTGCACCTTCGCCAGCGTCTATCGTGCGCCGGTCATCATGAATATCGTCAACAACCAATGGGCGATCAGCAGCTTTTCAGGCTTTGCCGGGGCCGAGGCGACGACCTTTGCCGCGCGCGCTGTCGGCTATGGCATCGCCGGGCTGCGGGTCGATGGCAATGACGTGCTGGCGGTCTATGCCGCGACCCGCTGGGCCGCCGACCGGGCGCGCGCCAATGCCGGGCCGACGCTGATCGAACATTTCACCTATCGCGTCGAAGGGCATAGCACGTCGGACGACCCGACCGCCTATCGCTCCGCCGAGGAAAGCAGCCTGTGGCCGCTGGGCGACCCGATCGCGCGGCTCAAACAGCATTGCATCGGCTTGGGCATCTGGGACGAGGATCGCCACGCCGCGATGGACAAGGAACTGGCCGAAACGGTCCGCGACGCCGCGCGCGAGGCGGAAAAGAACGGCATCCTTGGCCACGGCCTGCACCATCCGATGGAAAGCATGTTCGAGGATGTGTTCGAGGAGATGCCCTGGCACCTGAAGGAACAGCAGCAACAGATGCTGGACGAATGGAAGGCGGCGGGGCTGTGAGGGCGTTGGATCATCTCCTCTCCCCCAAGGGGAGAGGATACCGTAGCTTGGCGGCTTGCCGCCTAGCGAAGGTTGGAGAGGGGGCTGCGTGGTCCCGTCTTTCCGCCGCCGTTCCCCCTCTCCCAGCTTCGACTAGGCAGCAAGCTGCCAAGTCTGCGCAACCCTCTCCCCGCCGGGGCGAGGGAAGGATGGTGCCATGACTGATATTCAACACATGAACATGATTCAGGCGATCAACAGCGCCATGGACGTGATGATGGAGCGCGACCCGACGGTCGTGGTCATGGGCGAGGATGTCGGCTTTTTTGGCGGGGTGTTCCGCGCCACGGCCGGGTTGCAACAGAAATATGGCAAGAACCGCGTGTTCGACACGCCGATCACCGAATGTGGCATCATCGGCGTGGCGGTGGGCATGGGTGCCTATGGCCTGCGCCCGGTGCCGGAAATCCAGTTTGCCGACTATATCTATCCCGCGCTCGACCAATTGGTGTCCGAAGCCGCGCGCCTGCGCTACCGATCAGCGGGAGAGTTCATCGCGCCGATGACGGTGCGTTCGCCCTTTGGCGGGGGCATTTTCGGCGGTCAGACGCACAGCCAAAGCCCCGAAGGCATCTTCACCCATTGTTCGGGGATCAAGACGGTGATCCCGTCCACCCCCTACGACGCCAAGGGACTGTTGATCGCGGCGATCGAGGATAATGATCCGACCATCTTCTTTGAACCCAAGCGCATCTATAACGGCCCGTTCGATGGCGAATATGATACGCCGGCGACCAGCTGGGCCGGGCACAGGGACGCGCAGGTGCCGACCGGCTATTATCGTATCCCGCTGGGCAAGGCGCGGATCGCGCGGGCGGGCGAGGCGCTGACCATCCTCTGCTATGGCACGATGGTCCATGTCGTCGAACATACGGTGGCGATGCTGGGTCTGGACGCAGAGATTGTCGACCTGCGCAGCCTGGTCCCGCTCGACATCGAAACGATCGAGGCGTCGGTCAAAAAGACCGGGCGCTGCCTGATCGTCCATGAAGCGACGCGCACCAGCGGCTTTGGCGCGGAACTGCTGGCCCAGGTGCAGGAACGCTGCTTCCATCATCTCGAAGCGCCGATCGAGCGGGTGACAGGCTTCGACACGCCTTACCCGCACAGTCTGGAATGGGCCTATTTCCCCGGTCCCGTCCGTATCCGCGAAGCCATCAACAAGATCATGAAGGACTGAGCTGTCATGGCCATCTTCACATTCAAGCTGCCCGACATTGGCGAAGGTATCGCGCAGGCCGAAATCGTCGGCTGGCACGTCAAGGTCGGCGACCGGGTCGAGGAGGACCAGCCCATCGCCGACATGATGACCGACAAGGCGACGGTAGAAATGGAAAGCCCGATCGCGGGCACCGTCGTGCGACTGGCTGGCGAGGAGGGGGATCAGGTGTCGATCGGCGCAATGCTGGTCGAGATTGAGGTAGAAGGCGAGGATGTCGCCGCGCCGATGCCGACGGTGGAGGCGATCGAGGCTGAGGTGGCGGGGGCTGTTGAGGTGGCGGAAGCTGAAAAGCCCCTCCCCTACAGGGGAGGGGTTGGGGTGGGGCCTATCGACGATAGCGCGCCGCTTGCCGAACCGCCCCACCCCCCGATCGCCTCCCCTGAAGGGGAGGGGGAGAAGGCCAGTTCACCTATCCTCGCCTCCCCCGCCGTCCGCGCCCGCGCGAAGGATTTGGGCATCGACCTGGCGCAGGTGAAATCCACTGGCGACCATATCCGCCATGCCGATCTCGACGCCTATCTGCTTTACGGGCAGGGGCAGGGCTATCGCGCGGCAGGCACGTCCACGCGCCGTCCCGACGAGCAGGTCAAGGTCATCGGGATGCGTCGCCGCATTGCCGAGAATATGGCCGCGTCCAAGCGGCACATACCGCATTTCACCTATGTCGAGGAAATCGACGTCACCGCACTGGAGACACTGCGCGAGCAACTGAACGCCGGGCGCGGCGACAGGCCAAAGCTCACCATGTTGCCGCTGCTGATCGTCGCGATCTGCAAGACTTTGCCCGATTTCCCGATGCTCAATGCCCGCTATGATGATGAGGCCGGCGTCGTGACGCGCCATGGTTCGGTGCATCTGGGACTGGCGACGCAGACCGATACGGGGCTGATGGTGCCGGTGATCCGTGACGCGCAGGACCGCAATGTCTGGCAACTGGCGACGGAGATCCGTCGTCTCGCCGATGCAGCCCGGTCGGGCAAGGCCAGGTCGGAGGAACTGTCCGGCTCCACCCTGACACTGACGTCGCTGGGTCCGTTGGGCGGCATCGCCACCACCCCGGTCATCAACCGGCCGGAAGTGGCGATCATCGGTCCCAACCGCGTGATCGAGCGGCCCATGTTCCGGGGCAAGGAGATCGTTGCGGCGAAGCTGATGAACCTGTCGATCAGCTGCGACCACCGCGTCGTCGATGGCTGGGACGCGGCCAGCTATGTGCAGGCGGTGCGCAGGCTGCTGGAAAATCCCGCCTTGCTGTTCGTGGAGTAGAGATCAGCGCATCGTTGCGCGATAGCTCAGCCGCCCGGCATGGCCCGGAGGCACGGCGTCGGGCAGCGACCAGCGGACATGGGTGATGTCGGCGGCCACGGCGCGGCGGGTGCCGCCCAGGGGCGTCGGCAGCCAGAGCTGGTCCATCCGCCCCCAATGCATGCCGCCATCGACCGATACCTGCATGGACGGATCACTTGGGTCTATCTGCACCCCGCGCGGCAGCGGGCGGATCACGGCCTGATCACGCAGCGGCGCGCTGCCGTCATTGCGCCAGTGGACGATGACGATCAGCTGGTCGCCCGGCGTAACGCGGTCGGCGCTGGCCAATATCCGCCGGGAACGGCCGTTGACGTCGGTTGTGACCCGCTCGACGAACATTTGCGTGTCTAGCCGCACGCCCGGTTGCGCCCATGCCGCCTGCGGTACTGCCAGACCCGTCAGCGCGATGATCACTGGCAATATGGCGGCCTTCATGACTCGCTTCATTTTTGGCCCCGTCTTTCGTCCCCGTGTCAGTCCCTAGAACGGCTGACCCAATATTTGGTTAAGGCGCTGTTTTCCCGCGATCAGCCTTTGCCTCGCGCCGCTTTGCAAATTGACGCCCGGCGGCAGCGGGCGCACATCGGTCTGGTCCTTCGACCGGAGAATCAATCCAACGTGACACTGCACGAGCAGCAGGAAATCAACCGCAGGCGTGACCGGCTGCTCGCGTCGATCGCGCTGACGGCGGGCATCGGGCTGATGCTGGCGCTGCCCTTTGCGTTGCGTGCAGGTGCGGAGTTTTTCCTGCCGCTGACCGCCGCGCTGGTCATCGCGATCGCGCTGGTGCCGCTGCTGGAATGGATGGAGCGGCACCGGCTGCCGTCGGGGCTGGCCGCGCTGCTGGCGGTGATCGGCTTTCTGTTGGTCGCCAATACCGCGCTGGTGCTGATCATCGTACCGGCCACCGACTGGTTCCGCATCCTGCCCCAGCGCTTGCCGCAGATACAGGCGAACCTGGCCCCATTGATCGACTTTTACTCCAACCTCCAGCGCTTCGTCGATGAAACGGTCCAGATGCTGGCGACCGGGCCGGTGGCGGCGGCGCAGACCGCCACGGTCGATACGCCGCGATCGCTGCTCCAGTTCGCTGCCATGTCTGCCCCGTCCGCGATCATCCAGATGGTGTTTGCGCTGCTGATCATCTATTTCTTCCTAGCGGGCTGGACCCGGCTGCGGCGGCGTACGATCAACAGTCGGGAGAGTTTCGACGGGGCGCTGGCGGTCGCGCGGGTGATCCAGAATGTGGTGGATGCCACGTCCGCCTATGTCATCACCATTGCCGTCATCAACCTGTGCCTGGGGCTGGCGGTCGCGCTGGCGTTGTGGCTGATAGGGATGCCATCGCCCTTGATGTGGGGCGGCATCGTCGCGCTGCTGAACTTCGTTCCCTATTTCGGGCCGATGCTGGCGGCGGTGCTGCTGGCGCTCGGCGGGCTGATGGTGTTCGACGATGTGTGGGTGGCGCTGATGCCAGCCGCGTTGCAGGTTGGCTTTCACCTGGTCGAGGCGAATGTCATCACCCCCACGGTGTTGGGGCGGCGGCTGACGATGAACCCGTTGCTGATTCTGGTGTCGCTGGCCTTTTGGGGATGGGTATGGGGGACGCCGGGCGCGCTGCTGGGCGTGCCGCTGCTGATCATCATCCAGACCGTGGTTTCCGCCGCTGGCACTCCCGATATCGCCGGTTTCCTGTTCGAGCAGGGGACGCTGACGGTCGCGCCGCGCAAAGAAAGTGACGAGAATGTAAAAACAGCCGATGCGGACGGTTGACAGTCCCGGCGGACGCACATAGACGGCGCTTCCACACCGAACGCGGGTGTAGCTCAGTTGGTTAGAGTGCCGGCCTGTCACGCCGGAGGTCGCGGGTTCGAGCCCCGTCACTCGCGCCACTTTCCTTAGTCGGAAGGTGGGAATAAGGTGGATCAGACAACATCGTCTGGGGAATGAAATCCCGAACAGATGTCGCCCTGCGCGGGTGTAGCTCAGTTGGTTAGAGTGCCGGCCTGTCACGCCGGAGGTCGCGGGTTCGAGCCCCGTCACTCGCGCCATTTCCTGCCGATGCAGGGAATGGTGCAATCGCGCAGAAGTTCGGGCCGACACGCATGGTATCGGCCCGCATATCCCTGATTTACAGATTGTCGCCGGTGATGGCGGGTGCCAGCGGTTCCTGCGCCAGCCAGCGATAGACGCCGCCTGCTGCCAGCGCGCCGACCATCGGGGCCAGCCAGAACAGCCATAATTGCTGCACCGCCAACCCGCCGACCAGCAGTGCTGGTCCGGTACTGCGCGCCGGATTGACCGATGTGTTGGTCACCGGGATGCTGATCAGGTGGATGAGCGTCAGCGCCAGTCCGATCGCGATCGGCGCGAAACCTGCGGGCGCGCGGCTGTCGGTCGACCCCAGGATGATGATGAGGAAGCCCAGCGTCAGCACCGCCTCAATTGCAAAGCCCGCTTCCATGCTGTAGCCGCCGGGCGACTGCGCGCCATAGCCGTTGACCGCCAGCCCGGTGCCGGTCAGGGCAAAATCCGGCTGGCCGCTGGCGATGAACAGCAATAGCTGCGCAGCGATGACTGCGCCGATCAATTGCGCGATGATATAGGGGGCGATGTCGCGCATCGGAAAGCGTCCGCCCGCCCACAGGCCGACGGTCACGGCCGGATTGAGGTGACAACCCGAAATATGGCCGATCGAATAGGCCATGGTCAGCACCGTCAGCCCGAACGCCAGGCTGACGCCCAGCAGGCCGATGCCCACGTCAGGAAAGGCTGCCGCCAGCACCGCGCTGCCGCAACCGCCGAAAACCAGCCAGAATGTACCAAATGCTTCGGCAAACAGCCGCTTGCTCAAGGGAATCATCGCATCCTCCTGCATGGGTTGGCAAAGGCCATCGGCAGGCTGTGGTCCGCCGGTGCGCGATGGCCGCCGCCCGGTCGTTCAGGGATGTCAGGGAAGCGACCGAACAGCTGCGCGTCCGGTTCATGAGTCGACTGGCGCATGGACATGGCTTCGCCCCCCTTCCGCAGTCAGGAAGCGGCGCGCGTCTCCGCAATCGGGGACAATCCGTTACGCTTCCTTAACGGAAGGAATACAGGGGGAGCAGGTGCTTGTCACGGGCGCAAATCAGCTGCGCCTCCAGCGCCCCGTTTCCATCCACGCAAGCAGGCGGCGAAGCGGCAGCACCCAGATCCAGACAATCCCCAGCACGACATAGAGCGGCGTCTGCAACCAGACCGGCAGCGTACCGATCAGGCCCGACAGGCTGGCCACCAGGACCGCCCACAATGCGATCAACGCGACGATCGCCAGCATGCCCACCGGCTTGCGCCAGCTTGGCTGGTGATAATGGCGCGGGTCGATGTTCATTGTGCAGCCCCCTCGATCAGTTCGACTTCGGTGAGTATCATGTGCAGCGGCAAATCCCACGGGTCGGCGGGCACGGCCTCCTGTTCCTGCACCGACCAGGCGATGCCGATGCGCAGGGCGTCGGGCAGGCGGGCGAAGGCACGGTCATAATAGCCGCCGCCCTGACCCAGCCGATTGAGCGCGCGATCGAACCCGACCAGCGGCGCGATGATGACGTCAGGCGTCACCGGGCCATCGCCCGGTTCGGGATGGCTGGTGCGGAACGGACCGGGCAGCAGGATGTCGTCAGGCTGCCAGCGCAGGAAATCCATGCTGCCCAGCCGATCCAGCACGCGCGGCAACGCCACGGTCTTGCCCATGGCGCTCAACTGATGCGCCAGCCGTTGCGCGGGGGCTTCATCGTCCAGCCCCATATAGAGCGCCACCACCTGTGCGTCGGCGATGCGGCGGGCGAGGGGGGATGGCAGCACCTTGAACGCCAGCCGGTGCGCCAGCGGATCGAGAGCCGCGACAAAGGCGCGGCGGCGGTCGCGGGCCAAGATGCGAAGCGTCTGTTTATCGGCGCTGTCGCCATTATCGCGCATGAGAGTCTTTCGGGGTTGGCAGGACGTAACAAAATCCTCCCCTGCAAGGGGAGGTGGGTGGCCGCAGGCCAGCCGGAGGGGTGTCCCCCTCTCGATAGGGTGACAC
>NZ_CAVK010000169.1 GCF_000382885.1 Sphingobium indicum BiD32 | reverse complement strand
GGGCGCAGAACCGCTGGTCCCTTCCCCCGGTTCGTGTCGAGCGAAGTCGAGACACGCTTGTGAGGGCTTCTCGACTTCGCTCAAAGCGAACGGAGGCTATGCTTGGCTCTCGGCCGGGACGGCGACCTCGATCGCGCCGGGCGCGACCTTCGCCACCACCGGGGTTTTCGCCAGCACTTCGCCGTCAATGGAGATGCGCTGGCGCGGGCGGGTGGTGATGGTGAAGGCCTTGCCGTGAAATTCCTCGGTATGGGCATCGCGGTCGCGCAGCTTGAAGAATTTGGCATACCAGTCCCACGCCAGCCGCGGCTTGCTGCGCCCCACCACCGCCTGAACGACGATTTCACCGCTATCGACATCGGCATGGTCGGACAGTTCGACCCCGCCATGATAGGGACCGTTGAGGATGCGCACTTCGGTCGACCATAGCCGCCATTGTTGCTGGCCATCGTCGATGGTCAGGCGGAAGGCACGGAATCCGACCGAGCATTTGACCGCCCACAGCAGATAGCCGATCCGCCCCAGATAGCGTTTCAGCTTGTGCGGGACCGTCTTGCCGATCATCGGCGACAGGCCGAGCGAGGCGGCGTTGACGAAATAATCCTTGTCGATCATGCCCAGGTCAACCCGGCGACGCTGGCCATTGGCGATGGTGTCTACCGCGCCGTCCAGATCGAGCGGCAGGCCCAGCGTCCGCGCGAAACTGTTGGCGGTGCCCAGTGGCAGGACGGCGAACACGCAATCCTTGCCGACCAGTTGATCGACCGTGCCGGACATGGAGCCGTCGCCGCCGCCCACGATCACCATTGGCGCGCCGTCCGCAATGGCCTTTGCGACGGTTTCTTCCATGCGTTCCGGGTTTTTGATCGCATGAGCGGCCAGCAACTCCATCCCCGCCTGTTCCAGTTTTTCCTTTGCCTGCGCAAACAGCGCCTCGCCCTTGCGACTATGGGCGTTGACGATCAGCGCGGCCTGACGCGGCAGCGGGCGGGTAGTTGGACGGGTGGGGGATTTCGTTTCCATGGCACAACAACACGCGAGAGGCGGTTCGGGTCCGGGGGAAACCATCACGCGCCGGATCGTTATGGGGTCATGGCCCGTATCGCTCACCTGTCCGACATTCATTTCGGCGCGCATGATCCCAAGATCGTCGACGCCGCCACCGCCTGGCTGGAGGAGCGACGGCCCGACCTGGTCGTCATCAGCGGCGACCTGACCCAGCGGGCGCGGGTGGAGCAGTTCCGCGCCGCGTCGGCCTGGCTCAACCGGCTGCGCGCGGCCGGGCTGAAGCTGCTGGTGATCCCCGGCAATCATGACATCCCGCTCTATGATGTGATGCGGCGGTTCGCCGCGCCGCTCGAACGCTACAAACGCTATATCAGCCCGGACCTGTGCCCCTGGTATGAGGATGATGAGGTTGCGATCCTCGGCCTCAACACCGCACGGTCGCTAACGATCAAGGACGGGCGGATCAACCATGATCAGATGGACATGCTTCGCGAATGCTTCGCGCCGGTGGCCAGCGCCAAGACCCGCATATTGGTGACCCATCATCCCTTGTTCGCCATGCCGATTGGCCGTGGCGGCGAGTTGAGCGAAGCGGTCGGCCAGCATGACGATGCGGTGCAGGCGGCGAGCGAGGCGGGGGTGCATCTCGCTCTAGCGGGCCATTTCCACCGCACCTATGCGCAGGCCGCGCGCAAGATGGTGGAACGGGCGGGCGGCGCGCTGATCATCCAGGCCGGAACCGCGACATCGACCCGGCTGCGCAACGCCGAACCGCAAAGCTTCAACTGGCTGCATGTGCGGCGACATGACGAGGTCGAGATACAGGTGATCGTGTGGGATGGCGCGGGTTTCCGGCGCGCCAGCCATGTTGAGTATCGCCATGACGGGCAGGATTGGACCGGGCGTGATGTGCTCGATGCGCCAGGGGTTGGCGACGCTGATGTTCGTCATGTGACGGGGTGAGGGTGGGCCTGCCTCCCGATTACCATACAAATTTTTCGGGGTAGCTGCTATCCTTGGCCTGACCTAGTCGTGGGCATTATGAACACGCAGATGACGGATATGGACTGGGCGCTGACCGAGAAGGAGAAGCAGACGCTGCGCTTGATCGTTCGCGGTCATGACGCAAAGTCGGTCGCTCGAAATCTGGGCTTGTCGGTCCATACGATCAACGAGCGGTTGCGCGATGCGCGGCGGAAAATGGCTGTATCGAGCAGCCGGGAGGCGGCCCGGCTGCTGCTGGAGGCGGAGGGTGACGATACGATGACGTCCCCCGATTCTCTGGGGGACAAGGAAATTCGGGCAGACGCACCCGATATTCCGGTGGATCAGGACAGCGTGCCGATCAGCGGCGCGGGGCGGGTCACCCGTCCTTTCTGGATCATTATCGGAGTAGCACTTATGACGCTTGCCCTTGGCCTGTTGGCGCTCGCCGCTTTGCCGCAACTTGCCTCCGCCCCCGCATCGCAGACGCCAGCCCCCGCCAGCACAGCGCAGAACCCTGCGGTTGTGGATGCCGCACGTCAATGGCTGGTGCTGGTGGATGAGGGGCGTTGGGATGAAAGCTATCGTGGCACCACTACGTCCTTTCGCCAGCTGAACACGGCAAAGGTCTGGGCCGACACCTCGGAAAAGGTGCGCGTGCCCTTGGGCGCGGCATTATCGCGTATTTTCGTCAGTCAGGAAAACCTGCCTGCACCGCCCGCTGGTTATGAAGTTGTGAAATTCCGCACCCGCTTCGCCAACAAGGTGGAGGCGATCGAGACGGTCAGTCTGGATCGGGAGGAAGGCGGCTGGCGCGTGGCAGGTGTCACGATTGAGTGAAGCGGCGCGGGGAGGGCGGGCTTTACGCCTCCTTCCCCTTCAACGCTTCTGCCAGCGATACCGTTGCGCTGCCGCGCCGGGCAGGAGCTGCCTGGCTGGGGTCGGGCTTCCAGCCGGACAGATAGACGATGGCGATCTGTTCGGCGGTGCGGCCGTCCGGGTCGGCGGCGGTGGCGAAATGGCTGGCGGCCCCCATCAGCACGTCGCGGCGCAAGGCTGGCGGACGGGCCGTCAGCATATTGCCCGCGCCCATGCCGCGCAGGTCGTGCATCAGGCGCAGCAGATCGCCGTAACGAACCGTCAGCGTTTCGCCGTCAGCGACGGGCATGGCGAAACCGGCGCGGCTCAAAAGATCGCCCGATGAGCGCACATCTACCTGCGGGTGGATATGCTGGCCCGGCCGGTCGCCTTCGCCCGCCATCAGCGCCGCGCGCAGGCGGGGCAGGCTGCCCGCACCCGTAAACGCGGCGAGCATCAGCCCGTCTGGCCGCAACACCCGGCGCATCAGGATCAGCGCGCCGGGCAGGTCGTTGACGCTGTCGAGCGTGCCGCAGGCGACGACCAGATCGAAACTGTCGTCGGCAAAGGGCAGGGCATCCTCATCCCCCTGCACCCCGCCATTGGCGCGCGCGGCGAGGAAGCCGGGATCGATACAGGCGACGCGCTTGCCCATCGTTTCCAGTGCCGCCCTGGCGCTGCCGTCCGGGCAGCCGATCACCAGCGCTTCGGGCAGGTCGCGCTGCACATCGCCCAGCCGGTCGAGCAGTTCGTCAAGCATCGCGCGATAGAGAAAATCATGGGCGGCAAAGTCCGCCAGCATCCGGTCACGCCGGATGCTGCGCAGAGATCGGTCAAAGATATCGGGGCTGCTCATGCCGGGCCTTGTGCAACGGGCGGGAAGGGGGGACAAGGCAGATGATGCCTCTCCTGCCGCTTCTCAAGAGCGCGATCCGCCCCGCGCTCGATTATGCGCTGCCGCCGCGCTGCCCCGGTTGCGGCGCGATCGTGGGGGAGGATCATGGTTTCTGCCTGTCCTGCTGGGGCGGCATGGCGTTTTTGGGCGAACCCTGCTGCGCGCGCTGCGGCATCCCCTTTCCGCATGACATGGGTGTTGGGGCGGAGTGCGGCGCGTGCCTCGCCGATCCACCGCCTTTCGACAGCGCGCGAGCGGTGCTGGCCTATGGCGATGTCGCGCGCACGGTGGCGCTGCGGCTGAAATATGGGCGGCGCATCGGCCTGGCCCGGCTGGTCGCTCGGCAGATGCTGCGCCATGTGCCGGTGGCGGGTGATGATCCGCCGCTGATCGTGCCGGTGCCGCTGCATCGCTGGCGACTTTGGGGGCGGGGGTTCAACCAGTCGGCGCTGATCGCCGATCATCTGGGGCGCCTGACGGGGCTGGCGGTGGACAAGCATGGGCTGTTGCGGGTGCGGCGGACGGTGCCCTTGCGCGGGATGCATCCGGGGCAGCGGGCCAAGGCGGTGCGCGGGGCGTTCGCGCTGGCGCCTGGGCATGGGCTGAAGGGACGGCGCGTGCTGCTGATCGACGATGTGCATACCAGCGGCGCGACGGCGGCGGCCTGTACACGGGCGTTGAAGCGCGGCGGGGCAGGCGAGGTGCGGCTGCTCTGCTGGGCGCGGGCCTTGCCACGCGAAAGCGTCGATTGACAATGGCGCGTAAAGCCCCAATTTCGGGCGAACAAGGAGTGACGACGGACAAATGGCAAAGGTCGAAATCTACACCAAGGCATTTTGCGGCTATTGCGCGCGGGCAAAGGCATTGCTGACCGACAAGGGCGTCGCGTTCGACGAATATGACATCACGATGGGCGGGCCGAAGCGCACCGAAATGCTGGAGCGCAGCCGGGGCGGCAGCACCGTGCCGCAAATCTTCATCGACGGCCAGCATATTGGCGGCAGCGACGACATGGCCGCGCTCAACCGGCAGGGCAAGCTCGACCCGCTGCTCGGCCTGTGACCATCATGCGCGCCGCGCTGTTCCAGATGACCAGCGGGATCGACCCCGCCGCCAATGCGGCTGCCATTGTCGACATGGCGGCGCGGGCGAAGGGGGAGGGCGCGGACATGCTTTTCACCCCGGAAATGGCCGGCTATCTGGACCGCGACCGCCGCCGCGCCGCCGCGACTTTGCGGTCGCAGGCCGATGATGGCGTGCTGGCTGCGGTGCGCGAGGCGGCGGCCAGACATTGCCTGTGGGTTCATATCGGATCGCTGCCACTGAAAGACGAACGCGCCGACGGCCGTTGGGCCAATCGCAGTTTCCTGATCGATGATACAGGAGCGATACGGGCGAGTTATGATAAGATCCACCTGTTCGACGTCGATCTGGCCACCGGCGAAAGCTGGCGCGAATCGTCGGTCTATGGACCGGGCGAACAGGTCGTCGCGGCCGATACGCCCTGGGGCCGGATGGGCTTTTCGATCTGCTACGACATGCGCTTTCCCGACCTCTATCGCGCGCTGACCAATGCCGGGGCGACGATCCTGCTGGCACCTGCCGCCTTCACCGTGCCAACGGGCCAGGCGCACTGGCATGTCCTGCTGCGCGCCCGCGCGATCGAGGCGGGCTGTTTCATGATCGCGACCGCGCAGGTCGGTGCCCATGCGGACGGGCGCGTCACCTATGGCCATAGCCTGGTGATCGATCCGTGGGGCGAAGTGCTGCTGGATATGGGCGATGCGGCGGGGCTGGGGCTTGCCGATATCGATCTGACACGGCTAGGGGATGTGCGGGCGCGGGTGCCTGCTATCGCCAACCGGCGTGTCATTCCGCAGGAAGTGCAAATTTCGTGATCGTGTTCGACCTGAAATGTGTGGCGCAGGGCCATGTGTTCGAGGCCTGGTTCGGCTCCAGCGCCGATTATGCCGACCAGCAGGCGCGTGGACTTCTGACCTGCCCGATCTGCGGCGACGCGCAGGTGGTCAAGGCTGTGATGGCGCCTGCCGTCGCGGTCAAGGGAAACAGCCGGGCCGTCGTCGTGCAGGATGCCCCAGCGTCCGACGCGCCGGTCCCGATCAGCGCGGGCGACGCCGCCAAGATGCGCGCGATGATCGACGCACTGGCGCAGGCGCAGAAAAAGGCGCTGGAAGGTTCCACCTGGGTCGGGCGAGGCTTTGCAGAACAGGCGCGCGCGATGCATTATGGCGAACAGGATAGCGGCAGCATCCATGGCGAGGTTGCGCCGGCCGAGGCCAAGGCGCTGATGGAAGAAGGCGTGCCGGTCGCGCCGCTGCCCTTTCCCGTCATCCCCCCCGAAGCGAAGAATTGACCGCGTCGCTCACCCATAATAGAGGCCAAGCCATGGGCACCCGTAGCTCAGCAGGATAGAGCATCAGATTCCTAATCTGAGGGCCATGGGTTCGAATCCCGTCGGGTGCACCATTTTTTCACGCCTCAGCCAGCATCGCGTCGATGACCGCCTGCCATGCGGCAAGTGCTGGCGCGTCCATCGGCACACCCGGATCGCGGATCGTTGTCAGCACCATGCGGGCGTTCTCCCGATACATGCGCCGCATCGGTTCGGCGTCGGGATCGTCCCAGTCCCAGTCGGGCGCGATATTGGCGTACATGGCGCGGGCGGCGCGTTCCACGGCTTCTGTCACAGCCATTTGAGTTTCCTGAACCGGGCGTAGAGCAGAGTGCAGACGATGGTGATCACGCCCAGCACCACGAAATAGCCATAGCGGGTGCGCAGTTCGGGCATATGTTCAAAATTCATGCCGTAAATGCCCGCAATCGCGGTCGGCACGGCCAGGATCGCGGCCCAGGCGGCAAGCTGGCGGGTGATGACGCCGGTGCGCTGCTGTTCCAGCAAATTGCTGAATTCAAACACCGATGTCAGGATTTCGCGCAGATCCTCCACCATTGTCTGGACCCGGCGAACATGGTCGCGCACGTCGCTGAAATAGGGGCGGGCCTCCGGGTCGATGCAGGGCAGATCCTGCTTGACGAATTTGGTCGCCACTTCATGCATCGGGGTCAGGATACGCTGGAATCGCAGCAACTGGCGGCGCAGGTTGAAGATGCGGGTGATGTCGTCGCGACCCAGGAAAGTGTCGACCGTATGCTGCTCCATCGCCAGCACCTCTTCCTCTATCCCTTCGATGATCGGCAGATAGCCGTCGACCACGAAGTCGAGAATCGCGTGCAGCACATAATCGACCCCCTGGGACAGGCGGGCAGGCACGGCCTCCAGATCCTGCCGCAGGGCAAGATGGGCACGCGCAGAGCCATGACGGACGGTGATGATATGGCTGTGACCCACGAAAATCGCGGTTTCGCCATAGCAGATGCTGCCTTCCTCGACATGGGCGGTGCGGGCGACGACGAACAACTGGTCGCCATAGAGGTCGACCTTGGGCAATTGGTTGGCCTTGATCGCATCCTCGACGGCCAGCGGGTGCAGATCATAGGCGTGCTGGAGCGCCTGCATTTCGGCCAGCGTGGGATCGGCGACACCGATCCAGACAAATTCGGACTTGTCGTGGGCGCAATCGATCCGCTCGTCGATCGACACCGCCCGGACGCGGGTGCCGTTGCGGTAGAGATAGGCAGCGACGACGGTCATGGGCAGGTCCGGTTGAAACAAGGGAATCGCCGATTAGCAGATGCCGGCGGCGGCGTCCCACCCCAGTCAACACACGGTTTGCATGATTTTTCGTCAAGATGTGTGGCGGCTGACTTTGCCGTGACATAGTTGGGCGCGACAGGGGGATAGAACAGCACGCGAAAGCGGAGGCGATCCTCATCATGTTTGCCATAGATTTCGAGGCATCCTGCCTGCCCCGCCATGGGCGATCCTTTCCGATCGAGGTCGGATTGGCGGGGGTGGATGGCGCGCGCAGCTGGCTTATACAGCCACATCCTGACTGGACGGGTTGGGACTGGACGGCGGAGGCGGAGGCGTTGCACGGGCTGAGCCTGGCGCGGATTGAACGGGACGGCCTGCCTGCCCATGTCGTACTAGACCAGCTGGCCGATGCGGTGGGCGGGCGACGGGTGGTCGCCGACAGCCTGATCGATCCCTATTGGCTTGACACGCTGGCTGCGGCTGCGGGACGGGCGGCACCCTTTGCCATTGATCATGTCGCTACGCTGATGGACGAGCGGCAGGTCGATGAAGCGCAGATCAGCGCGGCCGTGCGGCTGGCGGACCAGCGCTGCCCGACGAGACACCGGGCGGGCAGCGATGCCTTGTGGCTGGCAAGCGTGATGGCACTTCTCTGGCCCGATGTGGCCGGGTCGCGTTCGGCACGGATGCCGCTGATGTCCCGCTAGCAACAATTTGTTACGTCCGGCAAATTTCGGAGACATTCGCTGTCCCTAATTCAGGTGCTCCGGTTCCGCAGGTACCGGATGCTTTCGCCTGACCAGGAGTTGCGACGATGACGGACAATGCCGCGCCGAACGGCCCGCGATGCCGGTAACTGCGCCGCTGATCATGATCGCCGAGACGCAGCCGGACCTGCGCCAGACGATCCGCGAATTTTTGGAGGAGAGCGGTTTTCGCGTCCTGCCAGCCAAATCATCCGATGATATTTTTCAGGCGCTGGGTACGATGCCGGTCGGTGTCGTGGTGCTGGATTCGGCGTTGCGCGGAGCGGACGGGTTGGACCTGTGCCGCGATGTGCGCGAACGCAGCGACGTGCCGGTCATCCTGGTCGGCGCCAACAGCAGTGAGGTCGACCGGGTGGTCGGGCTGGAGCTGGGGGCCGATGACTATATGGCCAAGCCCTATTCTGGCCGGGAGCTGGCGGCGCGGGTGCGGGCGGTGCTGCGCCGCGGGCGGAGCGAGCGGTCGCTGGGTCTGAGCCGCCAGACCGAAGCGCTGTTCGACGGGTGGGTGGTCGATTTCGCCCGGCGCGAGATCCTTGATCCGGCTGGCGCGCCGGTCGATCTGACGGCGGCGGAGTTCACCTTGCTGACTGTGTTGCTGGATCATCCACAGACGGTGATCGCGCGGGCGCGGCTGATGGAGCTGGCCGGTGTGCGGGACGCACCATCGTCCGATCGCAGCATCGACGTGCTGATCAGTCGCCTGCGCCGCAAGCTGCGCCATGGCGACCGGCCTGCGCCGATCGTCACCGCGCGCGGCGTCGGCTATATGTTGAGCGCGACTGTCGATCGCCGCTGAAATCGGGCGTCGTCGCGCTTGCGTATCAATTCAACGGCCAGACATACTATTTAACAAAGCCGCTGCGACGCAGCAAACCCCCCCCCCTATCTATCCTGTCAGGCCGGTCCGCCCCCTGACCGGCAAAAGCACAAAGGATAGACTCCATGAACGAGCTTATCGGTCGCGTTTTCAACTTCGAGAAGCATACTTTCCCGAACGAAAGCGCGCTTTACAATCGACTCGCCAGTGACGGCCAGAGCCCCAAGGCGCTGATGATCTCCTGCGCTGATTCGCGGATCGTGCCCGAACATATCATGCAGGCGCAGCCCGGTGATCTGTTCGTGTGCCGCAATGCGGGCAATATCGTCCCGCCGCACGCGACACAAAATGGCGGCGTGACCTCTACGGTTGAATATGCCGTCATGGTGCTGGGCGTGCGCGACATCATCGTGTGCGGTCATAGCGATTGCGGCGCGATGAAGGCGCTGTCCACCAATGCCGACCTGACCACCATGCCCAATGTTGCCGCCTGGCTGCGGCACAGTCATGCCGCGCAACAAGTCTGCCGCGAAAGCTATCCCGCCGATCTGAGCGACGCGGAAAAGCTGCGCAATATGGCGCTGGAAAATGTCGTGGTCCAGCTGGCCCATCTGCGCACCCATCCGTCGGTGGCGTCGGGTATCGCGCGCGGCGAGATCGCGCTGCATGGCTGGTATGTCGATATCCATGCCGGCCTGGTGATGGGTCTTGATGGCGAAACCGGTCGCTTCTCGCCACTGCGCGAGGATCAGCCCTTGCCCGTCGCACTGCCGCACGGCCGTCGTCTGGCTGGCGAGAGCCAATATGCCCTGGCGGCGGAGTAAGCCATGTTGAAAGCCTTTTCCGGCGGCACGTTCAGCCGCGACTTCGTAGCGTCGATCGTCGTCTTTCTGGTGGCGATGCCGCTGTGCATGGGCATTGCGGTCGCATCCGGCGTGCCGCCGGAAAAGGGCCTGATCACCGGCATCATCGGCGGCATCGTCGTCGGTATGTTGGCGGGTTCGCCCCTGCAGGTCAGCGGGCCTGCGGCGGGTCTGGCCGTCATCGTCTTTGAAATTGTGCGCGAACAGGGGCTGTCGGCCCTTGGCCCTATCCTGATTCTCGCAGGCGCAATTCAGGTCGTCGCTGGCCTGTTGCGGGTAGGCGGCTGGTTCCGCGCGATTTCACCGGCGGTCGTCCACGGAATGCTGGCGGGCATCGGCGTGCTGATCGTGGTCGGCCAGTTCCATGTCCTGTTCGATGACAAGCCGTTGTCGAGCGGCCTGCAAAACCTGATCGCGATGCCTGGCCAGATTTTCGGCCTGAGCAACGGCGATGCGGCCACGGCATTTGCGGTCGGTCTCGTCACCATCTTTGGCATGCTGGGCTGGGAGAAATTCCGGCCTGCTTCGCTCAAGCTGGTGCCCGGCGCACTGGTCGGCGTGGTCGCGGCCACGCTGGTGGCCTTCCTGCTTGGCCTGCCGGTCGCGCGGGTCACCGTGCCCGAATCGATCATGGGTGCCATTGCGCTGCCGGAATCCGGCTTGCTGGCGCAGTTGCTCAACCCAGCGGTCATCACCACGGCTATCGCCATTGCCTTCATCGCCAGCGCCGAAACATTGCTGTCGGCCGCTGCGGTCGACCGGATGCATGACGGCGTGCGCACCGATTATAACCGGGAACTGAGCGCACAGGGCGTTGGCAACCTGCTCTGCGGCTTTGCCGGGGCGCTGCCGATGACCGGCGTTATCGTCCGCAGCTCCGCCAACGTACAGGCCGGGGCCAAGACCCGGATGTCGGCGGTGCTGCATGGCGTGTGGATTTTGGGCTTCGTTGCGCTGCTGCCCTGGCTGCTGCGTGAAATCCCGATGGCTGCGCTGGCGGGCATCCTGGTTATCACTGGCGTTCGTCTGGTCAGCGTCGATCATGTCCGGCATCTGCTCCACCGCTATGGCCCCTTGCCTGCGGTGGTGTGGGCCGCGACCCTGATCTGCGTGGTCGCGACCGACCTGTTGACCGGCGTGCTGGTGGGCATCGGCCTGTCGATGCTGGAACTAGTGCCGCATCTCAGCCGCCTGCGGCTCAGGATGGAGGAAGAAAGCCGGGGCGATGCGCATGAGGTTGCGCTGCGCGGTTCGGCAACCTTCCTCAGCCTGCCCAAGCTGTCGGCCAAGCTCGATTCGCTGCCCGCCGCTGGCCTCGTCATCCTGAATGTCGAGCGCCTGGGGCATATCGACCATACCTGTGCGGAAATGGTGCGCGAATGGGTCGATCGCCGTCGCAGCGCGGGTTCGCCTGTGGAACTGTTTGGCGCAACCGGACGGATGCGCCAGCTCGTCGCCTGATCATCCCCCCTCGACCAGGCGATCAAGGTGCCGCCGTGTCCCCCCGACACGGCGGCATTTTCTGTTTTGACGACGCATTGTACCGCCAATGAATAGTTACTTTTATGTCACAGCGATTTATATCATCTCGCATCTGCGAGAAAATCCTGTTTGCCTGATGAGCATTTGAGATTTAGGCAGACCTCGACCACCGGTACTGGAAGCGCAAGCAACAGACTTTCGGACCAGAGTGGACGCAGGACGGAACATTCTTTCGTAAAGGGGAATGTTCATGAAGTATAAGATCGCTACTGTCGCCCTCGCGCTTATGTCCAGCGTACCGGCTTTCGCGCAGGAAGAACCTGCCAGCCCCGTCACCGTTACGGGCAGCGTTGGCCTCGTTTCCGACTATCGCTTCCGTGGCGTGTCGCAGAGCGACAAGGGCATGGCCGTTCAGGGTGGCATCACCGCCACGCATGAAAGCGGCGCCTATGTCGGCACCTGGGCATCCAATCTGGGCGGCTGGGGCCGTTTCGGCGGGTCCAACATGGAACTCGACCTGTTCGCCGGTTACGCCATTCCGCTGGGCGGCGCGACGCTTGACGTTGGTCTGACCTGGTACATGTACCCGTCGGGCGCCGACATCACCGATTTCGCCGAACCCTATGTCAAGCTGTCGAGCACGATCGGTCCGGTCAAGGGCCTGGTTGGCGTTGCCTATGCGCCCAAGCAGGAAGCTCTGGGCAATGTGTGCAGCGACGCCGCCTGCACGATCTTCAATCCGGGCGACAAGGAAGATAATCTGTACGTCTGGGCTGACGTGAGCGGTTCGGTTCCCAACACGCCTGTCACGCTGAAGGCGCATCTGGGCTACTCGAACGGCAACCCTGGCCTTGGCCCGAACGGCACGTCGATTGCTCCGACCGGCAAATATGTCGACTGGCTGGTTGGTGCGGACGTTGCCATTCCTGGCACGCCGCTGACCCTGGGCGTCGCCTATGTCGACACCGACATTGCCCGCGTCGAGGAAAATTATCTGCGTCCCAACTTCATGGTTTCGGGCGACAGCAAGGACGTTGGCAAGTCGATCGCGCGCAGCCAGGTCGTGTTCTCGCTGACCGCAGCCTTCTGATCTAATGCGCCGGGCCTGTCATGCAGGCCCGGCGTATCCTTGCCTGTCGCATCGGCACGCCGATGTCGCGGGCATGACAAATTGTTGCTGTTGCCGCTGCGGATCGTTTCGCAGGCCGCACATGGTTGACCCCCGTTAAGGGCGACCCTATCCCTGCTGACATGACCAACGTCCTGTCGTCCCCATCATGACTGCCCCCACCATCATCCTGGTCGAGGACGACCCGCCGCTGCGTACACTGACCGCGCGCGCGTTGCAGGAACATGGCTATCAGGTCCGCCCGGCTTCGTCGGGACCGGAAATGTGGGTCGCGTTCGATGCCGGGCCGGTCGATCTGGTCGTGCTGGACGTCATGCTGCCGGGCACCAACGGCATTGACCTGTGCCGCCAGATCCGGCGCAAGAGCGACGTTCCCATCATCTTCATCAGCGCCAAGGGCAGCGAGACCGACCGTATCGTCGGGCTGGAACTGGGGGCGGACGATTATCTGCCAAAGCCGTTCGGCACGCGCGAGCTGATCGCGCGTATCCGCGCCATATTGCGCCGGGTGGGGCTGGAGCGCGGACCGGACGATCATCGCGAAAATGAAGCGCGCTTCGATGATTGGGTGGTCAATTTCCCCCGCCGCGAACTGCGGTCGCCTACTGGCGCGATCGTCGACCTGACCGGCGCGGAATTTGATCTGCTGGGATCGTTCCTCAGCCATCCGCAGCGGGTGATCGCGCGGGAGCGGCTGATCGAACTGTCGCGCACCCGCATGGGCGACAGCAGCGACCGCAGCATCGACGTGCTGGTCAGCCGCCTGCGTCGCAAGCTGACGACGGAAGATCGTCCCGCACCGATCACCACGGTGCGCGGCGTCGGCTATATGTTCAATGCCGAGGTCAGCCGCGCTTGAGACCGCATTTCAGAGGATCGCTGGGGCTGGTCGGCCGCATTTTCGCGATCCTGTTGCTGACGGTCATGCTGGAATTTGCGGTCGGCACGCTCATGTACGAACGGGCCAGCCAGCTATCCTTGCAGGATGACGAGGCGCGTCGGTTGGCCGAGCATCTGGTGATCGCGCGCAAGCTGCTGACCGAACAGCCGGTCGAGGAACGGCGCACCATGGGCGTGCAACTGACCACCGATCGCTACGACGTGCACTGGTCCCCCGCTTCGCCGCCGCCGCCGCCTTTGTCCCCTGAACTGGAACGGATGCGGCAACAGATTATCGCCTGGGAACCCAGTCTGGAACGATCGCGCCTGTGGTTGCGGCTGGCGTCGCCGGGCCGCCATTCGGAAATCAACGGCGGGCTGCAATTGCCTGATGGCAGCTGGCTCTATTTCGGAATGCACCATAGCGGCGCGAAGTGGGCCTTCACCATCGGCCGGATGGGAATGGCGCTCATTCCGGTGCTGGCGTTGCTGATCGCCGGATGGGTGCTGATCCGCAAGACGCTGGCGCCGCTACGCGATCTGACCCGCGCGACCGAGCAGATCGGCCTGGGGCGGGAGGTAATCCTGCCTGAAGCGGGTACCAATGATGTGCGCAACCTGATCCGCGCCTTCAACGTGATGCAGACCCGCATCCATCGCCTGATCGACGAGCGGACCGAGACGCTGGCGGCGGTCGGCCACGACATGCGCACGCCGCTGGCCCGGCTGCAATTGCGGCTGGAGACGGTACCGGATGGCGAGACGCGCCAGGCGATGGACGGCGACCTGGAGGAAATGGGGCAGATGATCGAATCGCTGCTCGATTTTCTGGGCGGGGAGAAAGATCCTGAACCCGCGGTGCGCACTGACCTGGCGGTCACCGTGGCGACGATTGTTGATGCGTTTCAGGACCATGGGCATGATGTCGACTATGCCGGGCCGGACCATCTGGAAATGGCGGTACGCGCGCTGTCGCTGCGCCGGGCGGTGCGCAACCTCATCGAAAATGCGCTCCATTATGGCAAGCGCGCGCGCGTGAATGTGGAGCGCAAGGGGAATGAAGTGCTGATCCGGGTCGATGATGATGGCCCCGGCATCCCGCGCGACCAGTTGGATGCGGTACTCAAGCCTTTCGCCCGGCTCGACACAGCGCGCCAGCGTAATACGAGCGGGCTGGGGCTGGGTCTGGCGATCGTGCAGAAGGCAGTGGATGCCGAAGGCGGCAAGCTGACGCTGGCCAACCGCCCCGAAGGCGGGCTGCGTGCCGAAATCTGCCTGTTCCTGCCCGCCAGCAAATGAGAAACTGTCCGCCTGCAAGCAAAACTCGTTTATCGCCGCGCCGCTGCACAGGTTAAGCCAGCCGCGACAAGCAAAGAGGCGCATATGACGGCGGACGGGCAAAGGCCAGGCAGCGACGTGGACGGCTATTGGGATCTGGATCGGCTGGTCGCTGATCTGGGTGCGGTGCGGGGCCGTTGGCGGCGTGAACAGCAGCATCATGCCGAATATGGCGCGGAGGGTTTTCCCTCGCGCGCCAATCTGACCAAAATCATGCAGGCGCTGTGCGGCGCTTTGTTCCCGTTGCGGCTTGGCCCCGATTTCGTGCGGCTGCATAATGAGGACAGCTTCGTCGCCGAAACGCTCCAGACGGTGCTCAGCCGCCTTTACGGGCAGATCAGGCTGGAACTCATCTATGCGCTGCACGATCAGCCGGTTGCGGCGATCGACGCGCAGGCGGCGCGGATCATCAGCGGCTTTGCGCAGGCGCTGCCCGGTTTGCGCGAACTGCTCGATACCGATGTCGAGGCTGCCTATCTGGGCGATCCGGCGGCGCGCAGCGTGGACGAAGTGCTGATCTGCTATCCGTCGATGCTGGCGATCATCCATCACCGGCTGGCGCACCGATTGCATGAATTGGGTGCGCCGCTGGTCGCTCGGATCATCTCCGAAATCGCCCATGGCAAGACCGGGATCGACATTCACCCCGGCGCGACGATCGGTCCCAGCTTCTTCATCGATCATGGCACCGGCGTCGTCATCGGCGAAACCGCGATCGTCGGTCAGCGTGTGCGGCTTTATCAAGGCGTGACGCTGGGCGCGCGCAGCTTTCCGGCAGACGAGAAGGGCGCGCTGGAAAAGGCGCTGCCGCGTCACCCGATCATCGAAGATGATGTGGTCATCTACGCCGGGGCCACGGTCCTGGGGCGGATCATCGTTGGCAGCCGGTCGGTCATCGGCGGCAATGTCTGGCTGACCGACAGCGTACCGGCGGACTCCAATGTGCGTCAGGCCAAGGCGCACTATGAAGTGACCAGCCGGGTCGAAGTCTCCGCGCCTCACCGCGTCCATGCGATGGTGGAAAGCACGGACGGGGTGGGCGAGAATATTTAAACCCACACTCCGTTCGTTTC
>NZ_CAVK010000170.1 GCF_000382885.1 Sphingobium indicum BiD32 | reverse complement strand
CCAAAGATGCGGAAGAACCCTCGATTGTCGTCAGGCGGCCAACATAACTGTCGTCACACAATATCTACTTTATGATCGTTAGGGGGTGATCACTCAGGTCGGAGTGAGGCCTTTTCACTGTGCGCCGGTCCATCGGGTCGGGCGTGGCAATTAAATGGCAGGTTCACTTCTCGATGTTGTCGAAATCAAGACACCATCGACGAGCGCGCGCAGATGTCCGCATCCGGGCGCAACGCGACTGGGGCCGCTGCCGGCTGCTCGATATTCGCGGCAGTATGCTGCACGCCTTCCGCCTGGTTCATGGCGATGTTTAATTCCTTTAATGGGGTCGCCTGTTGGTCGGCGGAGCCGCTGACATCGCAACGCTGGCGCGCGCCGGGCTGCCAATTGGCGCTCGCAGACATGACCGACACCAAACTTAGACTTGCGCCTTGTAGATGCGAAGGGCGTCTTCGTATTGATCCCGCCGATCTTCGATCCTTTCCCTCGTTTTGATGAGGTGCGCGCGGTCATTGCTGCGGCGCATGCGGCGCTCGACACCGGTCACCTCAAACGACCTCGCCTCCGCATTCGCCACGCTGCTAGGCCGTCCGGTTGCGGTGGAGGCCGTTCCGCGTTCTGAGTGGGAGGGGACTTTTCGCATGCAGAGTATGACCAATCCGATCCCCCGCATGCAGACGCTGGACGGGTTTAACGAGGGCTGGATACGGTTCGAGAGTGGCGACGGCATCGAGTCCGTCACCGGTACAACGAGGTTAAACACTCTGCTTAGCGGCTTGTTGGCGCGCGTGTGAGGAGACCAGCCATCGCAAGGATATTCATCGCGGCTCCTCAGAAGGCCTGGGCCTTACGGCCGGGCAGCTCATGACTGAGCAGGGCCATGCCGTCGTGCTCCACGCCCGCAACGAGGTGCGAGCGCGGACCGCGCGTGCGGCGCTTCCCGCAGCCGATGCCGTACAGGTGGGCGACGTGTCGACGCTCGCCGGGATGCATTGCGGTCGCTGAGCAGGCAGACGCGCTCGGCCCGTTCGACGCCGTCATCCACTGTCGCCATCGGGTATCGCGAGCCACGCCGGATCGAGACGGAAGACGGGCTCTCTCGCTCTGGGCCGTCAATGTGCTCGTGCCCTATGTCCTCACCGCCCTGATGATCCGCCCCCGGCGGCTGGTGTATCTAAGCTCCGGTCTCCATCGCGGCGGCGGCGCCGATATGAGGGACGTTCAGTGGGCGCGGCGCCGCTGGGATGGTACGCAAGCCTATTCGGACACCAAGCTGCACAATGTGCTGCTGGCTCTCGGGGTGGCGCGGCGCTGGCCGGACGTCCTTTCCAATGCACTTGAGCCGGGCTGGGTACCGACTCGCATGGGCGGCGCGGGCGTGACCAACGACCTCTCGCAAGGCCATGTCACCCAGGCATGGCTGTCGGCTAGCGACGATCCCGATGCGACCGTCAGCGGCGGCTATTTCTATCACCGGCGGCCAGCTCGCCTGCATCCGCCGCGACCTGGACAGACCTTCAGCAGCAGCTACTCGATCATTGCCGCGAAATTTCTGGCGTTGCGCTTGGATGATGGATTGTCCGCGGGCGCTTATCGTGAAGCGGCGGTATAACATCGTCAGGGTCAACCTAAATGTTGAACCCGGCGCTGGAGCAAAAAGGAGATAAAATGGCGCAAACGGTGACGGTCGTCCCCTTTGTGCGGATTCGCACTAACCCGGCAGGAAAGCCGAACTTGTCGAACAGTTGTCAATGGTGGTTCAGACGATGAGCGCCGAGCCGAACTTCATCAACGCAATCATCCATGACGATCTCGATTAGCCCAATGACGTGGTCGTCTGTGAAACTTGGTGGGGCAGGCGTGAGAGCTGGCTCCAGGAGGAATATCCCCGTGCTCACCGGCAGCCTTATGAGCGGGGTCCTTCTGTCAACGCCGACTGAAATCTGACCCACCTTCTTGCCGGGGTGGGGCGAGCCCCACCCCGGCGGCGGCGTCACCCGGGTGGTGTCGGCTTGGCGAGGATGCCGGCACGGCGCTTATCCTTGAGCCGGTAGCTTTCGCCTTGGATTGACACGACGGTGGAGTGATGCAGCAGCCGGTCGAGCATGGCGGCGGTCAGCACCGCGTCGCCGGCGAACGCCTGGTCCCAGCTCCCGAACGTCAGGTTCGACGTCAGGATCATCGAGCCCTTCTCATAGCGCTTGGCGACGACCTGGAAGAACAGGTTGGCCTGCTCGCGGCCCATCGGCAGGTAGCCGATCTCGTCGATGATCAGGAGACGGTAGACGTTCACCGCCCGGTGCAGCACTTCCTTCCAGCGGCCCTGCCGCTGAGCCGTTTCCAGCAGCAGCACGAGATCCGCGGCGGTGGTGAAGCGCACCTTCCAGCCCCTGAGCGTCGTCAGGTGCCCCAGCGAGATCGCCAGATGAGTCTTGCCGACGCCGGATGGCCCGAGCATCACGATGTTCTCGGCGCGCTCGACGAAGCCGAGGCTGGCCAATTCCATGATCTGGGCGCGCGGGGCACCGGTCGCGAAGCCGAAATCGTAGCCGTCGAGCGTCTTGATCGCCGGGAAGCCAGCGGTGCGTGCGAACATTTCCCGCGCCCGCACGCGACGGGTTTCGCGCTCACCGCGCAACGTCTCTTCGAGGAAGTCGCTGAACGAGGCGTCCCTCGCCGCCGCGGCCTGGGCATGGGCGCCGTAAATCTCGGGAACCGCGACCAGCTTCAGCTCGGCGCAGAGGCTGGCAATGCGGTCATGCTGCAGCTCGCTCATGCTGCCACCCCCGCGAAGCTGTCGTACATCGCCAGCGGGTGCTGAATGCCAACGATGGGACGCGGGGGCGCGACCGCCGCTCTGACGCTTTGGCCCGGATACAGCGGCGGCAGCTGCGACAGCTTCGCTCGCTCGATCTCCAGCCGCTCCTGCGGCACGGCGCCTGTCGTCGCATGGACTCGCGCATTCGCCACTTCGCGAAGCCAGCGCCACACCGCGACATTGGCCGTCTCGCGGTCGACCTCCAGACCATCCTGGCGCAGCCGACTCACCAGCGGCACCCAGAAGCTGCCGCGCACGTAGCGGATGAAGCGCTCGACCTTACCCTTTGTCTGCGGGCGGTACGGGCTGCACAGCCTGGGCCGGAATCCGGCGTGCCGGGCGTAGTCCAGGAATGCCGGGTTGAACCGGTGCCGGCCGTCACCGTAGGCATCGCGCTCGAGCACGACCGTTTTCATATTGTCGAACCGCACGTCCCGCGGCACCCCGCCGAAGGCGAGGAATGCGTGCTCATGGCAGGCGATCAACGTCTCGACACGCTCGTCGTCGACGAACTCGAGATAGGACGCCCGGCTCCAGCCGAGCGTCGCGACGAACAACGACAAGCGCTTCGGCCCGCGGCGTATAACCGCCCAGTCGACCTGCATCTGCTGTCCAGGCGCGGTCTCGAACCGCACGACCGGTTCGGGCACGATCATCGTGCGGAGCGATGCAACATATGCCTTCACCATCGTGTAGCCGCCCGAATATCCGCGCTCGCGGATTTCGCCCAGCAGCACCTTCGCCGGGATCGCCTCGGGTAGCGCGGCTCGAACACGGCCCGCGATGTAGTCCTGGTAGCTAGCCAGCTTCGTCGAGCGACCCGGTCGCTGCCGATAGCGCTCGGCCGACGGCTCCCGCAGATAACGCCGCACCGTGTTGCGCGAACATCCAATCTCGCGCGCGATCTCCCGCACCCCTTTGCCGTGCTTTGCCAAGACCCTGATCTCCATCGCGATTTCGTCCCCAACCATCCGGACCTCCCAAGCAGGAGGCCACAATATCGACTGGGTCAGATTTCAAACGGCGCCTGGGTCAGTTTTACCTCGGCGCTCACACCTTCAAACCTCACGGAGGATAGGTACGTTGCCTGGCTAGCTCCGCAGCAGACTTCGCAGCAATCGTGTTCGTGGATACATCGTCTGTCGCAGGAGGCTCGCTTATCGAGGCGCGCTCTTGAGATAAGCTGGCAGACTATGTCATTTGTCGTTAAGCGGCGCCTGGCGCTCCTGCCGACGGATCGGTCGCTGAGCGGGGCGCTAGGCTTGGCCCGGGGAGTCGACGTGTTGGGGTTGCGGGAAGCGAAAAAGGACCGGACGCGATTTCAGCTTCTGGAGGCTGCGCTGGATCTCATCGCACGCCAAGGCTTCGAGCAGACGACGCTGAACGAGATCGCCGACGCCGTCCAGGTCTCGCCGCGGACGCTGCTCAGATACTTCCCGACCAAGGAGGACGTGATCGTTAGTTGGGTCGATGAAGGGATGGCCGTCTTGAGGGAAGGCCTTGAAGCACGGCCGCCCGGTGAATCCCGCCCCGAGGCGCTCCTGGCGGCCGCCCGCGACATGCTCGCAGCCTATCAGGCGCGAGGGGGCTTCTTCCTGGTGATCGAACGTGCGATCGCCACCTCGGACACGGTCGCCGCGCGCAAGCAGCAGATGATGGAGGTGCTGGCGCGCGACGTGAGCGCCATCCTGGCCGAACGAGAGGACGGGCAGGCTCAGCATGGCGAGGCTCGGTCCAGCCTCATCCGCGATGTCCATGTGGGGACGGTGTTCGCCATCATTCGCGCGTCGATACGCTCATGGGTCGGGACGAACGGGGGCCGGCCGCTTCCAGACCTGTTCGATGAAGCGGCTTGCGCTGTGAGGTTTGTCGAGACCTGACCGGGCCGGACCGCCGCGCTACAGAACACCGAGGCCCATCGGCGATGGCCGTCGGCGCGCCTCGCCGGGTGGAAGGAGATGCCTCATGTTCTACGCCGTCATCGCCCGCGACAGGCCCCACGGGCAGGAGCAGCGCAACGCGCTGCGGAGCCCCCATTTCGACTACCTGAACGGACTGGGCCGCAAGGTGGTCTTCGCCGGCGCTCTATTCGGGGACGACGGCAGGATGGACGGATCGCTCATGGTGGTGGAGGCGGAATCCTTGGACGACGCCAAGGCGCTGGCTGCTGGCGACCCCTTCGCCGTCCAGGGCCTCTATGCGTCCTGGGAGGTCAAGCGGTGGACGTTCGCCGTCGACAACGCCACCGGTCGGACGGGATAGGGCCCAGGTTCGGCAAACGGCGCTTTGGCGCCGTAGCATAATGACGTTGATTGACATTTGTCGTGTCGTGACATATTTGGCGCCATAAATATGAGGAGGCGCGCGATGGCGGACGAGCAACAGGACAAAAAGATCGCTTTGGTGACCGGGGCGACGCGAGGCCTCGGCCTGGAGACGGCGCGCCAGCTCGGGGCGAAGGGCGTACGAGTGCTGCTGGGCGCCCGGAACCTCCAGGTGGGGGAGGCGAGGGCGGCGGCGCTTCGCGCCGAAGGACTAGACGTCCGCCCCATCGCTGTCGACCTGAACGACGAAGCGACGATCAAGAGCGCGGCCGAGCAGATCGACGCCGAATTCGGTCGCCTCGACATCCTCGTCAACAACGCGGCGGTGATGCTGGATGGGGACGGGTTCCCTAGCGTCGCGGATCCCCAAGCGATCCGGGATATCCTCGACACCAACTTCGTCGCCACCGTGATCGTCATCCAGGCCATGCTGCCACTGTTGAAGAAGTCCGGCCACGGGCGGATCGTCAACGTATCCAGCAGCGTGGGATCGATGTGGTGGAACGGCGATCCCGGCAATCCCGTCCCCGACAACAAGTGGCTGGGCTACGCGGCCTCCAAGGCAGCGATGAACATGCTGACCGTCCAGCTCGCCTACGAACTGCGCGATACCCCGATCAAGGTGAACTCTATCTGCCCCGGCTATGTGAAGACCGAGATGAACAAGGGCGGCGGGTTCCTGACCATCGAAGAGGGTGCCCGCCCGTCCGTCCAATATGCGCTGATCGGCGACGATGGCCCCTCGGGCGGCTTCTTTACCGCCGAAGGCGCGAGAGCCTGGTGACGTCGGCCCTGCAACGCAGGATCACCGGATGAACTCGGGCCACGTCCTGATCCTGAGCGAACCGTCCTCGGCAAAGTTGCTGCGTGAGATGGACGACGTCATCAGGCCACGCGTCGCCCAAGTGACCCACCTTGAGCGTCCCGACGACCTTGACCCGGCGGGCGAGCTCTGGAGGTCGGTCGACGTCCTGCTGGCCTATGGCGGATTTCGCTGCACCCGGATGCTGATGGCTTCCAACCCACGGCTTCGCGCCGTGGTCAGCCCATGGACGGGAATGGAAGGATTCGACCAAATGGCGGCCACCGAACTTGGCATCGCCGTAGCCAACGGCCAGGCAGAGGAGAACACCTTCAGCGTTGCCGAAGCGACGGTCATGCTCATGCTCGCCTGCCTTTACGATCTGCACGAGTCCGAAGCGATCCTGCGCCAGAACAAGCCGCATCCGCCACTCCCGATCGCCCGAATGCTGCGCGGACTCACGGTCGGCCTGATCGGCTTCGGTGCGATCGGCCGCCGGGTCGCTCGCCTGCTGGAGCCTTGGGACGTCGAGATCCTGGCGCATAACCGCAGCCCGATCACGGACCCGAACGTGCGGGCCGTAGACCTCCCGACGCTGCTGTCGACCAGCGACATCGTCTCGATCCACGTCGGGCTCGGTCCGGACACGCGTCATATTCTAAACGCAGAGACCCTGAAGCAGGTCCGACCGGGCACGATCTTGGTGAACACCGCCCGCGGAAGCATCATCGACGAAGCCGCGCTTTGTGCCTGTGTCCGCGACGGCCGGTTCGCGAAGGTCGTCCTGGACGTGTTCGAGCAGGAACCGCTGTCGCCGTTCAGCCCACTGCGCGATCTTCCGAATGCGATACTGACCCCGCACATGATCGCCCAGACGAGGGAAGCCCGCGCCGCCCTGATCCGGCTCGCGGCCGAAAACGTCACGCGAGTGCTGAAGGGCGAGCCGCCCGCCTGCTTCCGCAACCCTGAGATCGCCCCACGTTGGCTGGCCCGTTGGGGTACCCAGAACCGAAGCTGAAGGCTTCCCTTGCGGAGCGTCTCTTCCTTCTGCGTTAACCACCACCGTCGCGATCTTGGCGAGGGCCGCAATCAGTATTGTGCTCAGGTTTGCCAACCTCCGAGACGTTGCGCCTGTCGTCAAACGACAAATGGCAGCAATAGGCGTTGCAGCGTTGCGACGACTTCATGGATGGCAATCGCGCGCTGCCGTGGTGGCGGTGGATAAGGCCGGCAGATCAAGCTACCGGTCGCCGATGGATGATCTCTTTTCTGGTCCCTCCGTTCGCGAGCAGGCGCTGTCGCGAGCTGATGTGAAGCGCCTGCTCGCGTCATCATCACCGTCCCATCTGATCGATTGCGATCTGGGGGAAGCCGACCTCACAGGACTGGATCTGTCTCGCTGGACGTTCGAGCGATGCAATATGCGCCGCGCCGATTTCACTGGCGCGAAGCTGGACGGTACTGCTTGGCGATCTTGCCGCGTGGCCTTCGCGCAATTCATCGGGGCTGATCTGAGCTACGCAAGCTTCGTTGCCAGTGACTTTAATAATTGTGCGCTGCGGCGATCGACGCTCGCCGCAGCGACGTTCGAGCGGTGCAAACTGACAGGCGCGGACCTATCGGAAGCCAAGGCCTTCGACGTTCGCTTTGAGGAGACCTTGTTGATCCACGCCAAGCTGCCGGGATATTCATTCCGTAAGCAAACCTTGAAGAAGATCGACTTCGGGCAAGCCGATCTACGCAAATGCGACTTCCGTGCTACGATCTTCGAAGAGTGCAGCTTGCGCGACGCCGTCATGACAGGATCGCGGTTCGACGGTGCCGATCTGCGAAGCGCTGATCTGGGCGGCTTGCGGCTCGTTGACGCCAGCCTGTTCCGCGGTGCGACCATCTCACGCGCGCAGGCTGGACAGCTCCTGAGCGAGTTGGGGCTTAACGTACGCTAGACCCGCCGCGTTCGCGTATCAACGGTGAACCGGTCAGCCGCACATGCCCGCCGCTGCCAGTAGAGGTTCGATAACGGCCAAGCGGGGTGGTCCAAGAACGGGTAGCGGCTCAGATGGGTCGGACTCAAGCTCCAAGTAGAGAAAAAATGGGGGTCACGTCAGCCTCGAGGCTGAAGCCGTGCGGCAAGCCCGTCATTTCCCTGTGTGGCCGCCACCACGGCCGCGGTTCGCCCCGAAGCGTCGGCGATGGCAGGGTCGGCACCGGCCGCCAGGAGCAGGTCGATCTGCTTTGTCCGGCCGAACAGCGCGGCCATCATCAGCGCCGTCTGGCCGGCATTGTTGCGCGCGTTGACGTCGCACTTCTCCTTCAGCAGCCGCGCCGCGATCGCATCGTCGCCTTTGAACGCTACGCCCATCTGAGCGGTATTGCCCTGGTTCGCATCAGGCTTGCAGGGGTCGGCACCGGCGGCGATCAGCGCGTCCACCGCCGCCGCCTGGCCATTGTAGGCGGCCAGGATCAACGGAGTGAAGCCGCGCGCTTCATAGGCGTTCACGTCCCCTCCCGCCTTCACTAGCGCCGGGATCAGATCGGTGCGGCCGAGCTTCGCCGCCTCGAACAGCAGTTCCTGACGCCGTTCGGGCGGGGGAAGCTCCTGGGCGGACGCCGGAGCCGCGGCGAGCGCGGCTCCGGCCAGCATGGCGAGCACGCTCATTTCCCCCCATAACGGGCGTCGAGCGACGCATCATATTCGGCGATCGCCTTCTCGACTTCGCTTGCCGGCACATTGACGGCCTGGGCGAGTCGCGTGCCGAGATCCCTGTCGGCCTGGGCGAAGTAGCTGACCATGATCACCTTGGTACGCAGCGAGGTGACGACGTTCAGGTCGCCGGCGAGGTTCTTGACCAGATCCGCCTTGTCGGCCGGCTTGAGCGCCCGATAAAAGGCACCCGCCTGGTCGAACGGTTCGGTCCGCGAGATCGGCGCGGTCTGCACGATCGAGTCGATCTTGTACGGGGTCGGCGCGAACCTCGGATCGACCGCCTTCTTCGCCGTGACCGAAGGGAAATAGTTCACGTCGATCTTGCCGGTCGCGTGATCAAGCTGGCCGTCCTGGTAATTGTTGACGACATCCACCCGAGGGCGATTGACGGGCAGATCCATGACGTTGGCGCCGATGCGGTAGCGCTGCGTGTCCGAATAGGAGAACAGCCGCCCCTGGAGCATGCGGTCGGGCGACGGCTCGATCCCGGGCACGAGATTGGCCGGCGCGAAGGCGGACTGCTCGGTGAAGCGGAAGAAATTGTCGGGCACCTTATTCAGCGTCATCTCGCCGATCTTGCGAAACGGAACGCCGAGCCACTCCTTGGTGTCGTCGAACGGGTTGTAGGCCAGCCTGGCGAGCTCCTCCGCAGTCTGGGTCTGCACCATCAGGTCCCAGACCGGGAAGTTGCCCTTCGCAATTTCGCCGTAAAGGTCGTCGGTCAGATAGTTGAACGGCGCCTTGTTGGCGGTGTCGCCATCGAGGTTCCTGACTCCCTGGTGGCTGATCCAGCGAAACTTGGCAAAGATCACCTTGCCGTCCTTGTCGACAAGCTTGAAGGCATGAACGCCGTTGCCGTCCATCGTCCGGTACGACGCGGGCGTGCCGAGGTTCGAATAGACGTGGACCAGCATGTTGGTCGCCTCGGGCGTGCCCGAGAAGAATTCGAACAAGCGGTTCGGGTCCTGCTTGTTGGTGACCGGAGAGGGCTTGAGCGAATGGATCATGTCCGGGAACTGGATTGCGTCGCGGATGAAGAAGATCGGCAGGTTGTTGCCGACGAGATCCCAATTGCCCTGATCGGTGTAGAACTTGACCGCGAAGCCGTGGGGATCGCGCAGCCCCTCGGGCGATCCCGACGGATGGATCACGGTGGAGAAGCGGACGAAGACCGGCGTTTCCTTGCCGCGCTGCGCGAACAGCGAGGTGGTGGTGATGCCGGACAGGTCGGCGGTGGCGCGGAACACGCCGTGCGCGCCGGTGCCGCGCGCATGGACCACGCGCTCGGGCACGCGCTCGCGATCGAAGCGGGCGAGCTTCTCGATCAGCGTGACGTCCTCAAGCAGCACGGGGCCGGTGTCCCCGGCGGCGAGCGAGTTGCGGTTGGAGCCGATCGGTGCGCCGTTGTCGCGCGTCATCTGCAGGGCGGCGGCCGACGTGGCGCCGGCCTTCGCATCGACCGTGTCGGGGACACCGGCCTGGGCGAGTGCAGGCTTGGCGGCGACGGTCGGCGCGGCCACCGTCGCCATGCGCGTCTCGACCTGCGTGTCCCGTGGATCGACCGTCTGCGCGATGACGGGTGCAGCGAGGGAGGCTAGCGCCGTGGCGGTCAAAAATCGTGCAAGCCCGCACGTCGACTGGGTAAGCATCGCGTTCTCCTCTTTACAATCCGCACGTAACCTTTCTTCTGGACCGTCATAAGTGGATTATGCCTATCAGCGTGATCGAGGGAGCAACTCACATGGAGTTCAACGCGTGTGGGTGCTGCTCCCGCGCCGTCTCCGTCGAACAGCTCTTAGGTATGATCTTCTTGCGGCTCGAAAGCGCGGCGGCAAACCCTGTTTGTGACGCCAGTGGCCCGTGGCCGCAACTGCGGAGCTTCCGCGAGCCTGTGTAGGCTTAATGTTCTTCCAGACCGACAATCGAGGCATATCGACCATGGCCGAACCCGATGCCCTTCCGCGCTATCGTTCCAATCTTTAGGGCGAGGTTGACGGCGCGGCGATCTATGCAGCGCTTGCAGAGAGCGAGGCCGATCCCAAGCTCGCCGAAGTGTTCCGGCGGCTTGCCGCCGTCGAGGAGGCGCATGGCGATTTCTGGCGCAAACGGATCGAAGCGAAAGGCGCGCAGTTCCGTCCAACGCCTTCCGCACGAGCACGCATACTCGCGTGGCTGGCGCGGCGATTCGGCCCCGCTTTCGTGCTGCCGACGCTGGCCGCGAACGAGACGCGCGATAGCGCCGCCTATGACAACCAGCCGGAAGCGCGGGGCGCGGGCCTGCCGGCAGACGAGCGCTCGCACGCGCTGCTCATGCGCGCGGCCGCCGGCAAGGGTGGCCTCTCCGGTCCTACGCTGGCGCTGTTGGAAGGGCGTCATCGCGGCGGCGGTAACACATTGCGCGCTGCCGTGCTTGGCGCCAATGACGGCCTCGTCTCGAACATGAGCCTCGTCATGGGCGTCGCGGGCGCTGCGGCCGCCCAGCAGACGCTGCTGCTCACTGGGCTGGCGGGGCTCGTCGCCGGCGCCTGCTCGATGGCGATGGGCGAGTGGTTATCGGTCACCAGCTCGCGCGAACTCTATCAGAGCCAGATCGCAACCGAGGCGGAGGAACTGCGCGAGGTGCCCGACGAGGAGCGCGAGGAACTGATCCTCATCTACCAGGCAAAAGGCATCGATGAATCGCAGGCGCGGGCGCTTGCGGACAAGCTGCTGAGCGACGAAGGCACCGCGCTCGACACGCTGGCGCGTGAGGAGCTCGGAATCGATCCCGATCAGCTCGGGGGTTCCGCGTGGACCGCTGCAACCTGGTCATTCCTGCTCTTTTCGGCAGGAGCCATCGTTCCGGTCGCGCCGTTCCTGTTTCTCTCCGGGCGTACCGCTCTCATCGCCAGCCTTGCCGCGAGCGGCTTCGCGCTGGCGCTGATCGGCGCGGGGACGAGCCTGTTCACCGGACGGAGCGCCTTGTTCTCGGCTGTGCGCCAACTCCTGATCGGCCTTGCTGCGGCCGGGGTTACCTATGGGGCGGGCGCAATTGTCGGAACGTCGCTCGGCTGACATATTCCCATCGCCGTCAGGCTGCCGTCAGTTGCCGCCGCTAATCTCCTGTTGAAGGAGAAGGCGATGGTCACCGGGAAACATGTTCGCGAGGATGTGCTGAAGGTTTGGGACGTGCCGCTCAGGCTGTTCCACTGGTTCCTTGTTGCGGCAATTGCGATCGCATTCCTTTCCTCAGAGGGCGACAGTCCTATCGCTGCATGGCACATTGCGGCCGGCTGGACGGCTGCGGTGCTCATTGTCTTTCGCCTGGTTTGGGGGTTCGTCGGCGGCAAGCATGCCCGCTTCGTTAATTTCGTTCGGCCATCCCTTGTTGCTGGCCATATCCGCTCCCTCCTGTCTCGCGATCCGGAACATTCGGTCGGCCATAATCCCCTCGGTGCGCTGGCGGTTCTCGCCCTGCTCGCGGGTGTCGCTGCCGTCTTATGGACGGGCATCCAGCTCGATGCGGGCAGGGGAAGCGAAGATCTCCACGAAGCACTGGCCTACGGGCTCCTGGCGCTGATCGGCATCCATGTGGTGGCCGTCATCGCGATGTCGATGGTGACGCGCGAGAATCTCGTGCGGGCGATGATCACAGGCCGCAAGCGCACCGCCCTCCATGCCGGCACCCGTGATGCCCGCGCGCCCGGCCCGATGGCATTGCTGGCTGGTGGCGCAGTCATCGCCGCGACGGTCGTCGCGATCCTCCGGTTCGACGCCGCTGCTTTCGGGCCGAGGCTGGAGACCGAGCGAGGCGAACGGCACGGCGGCGATCATCAGTCCAGTGAGTCTGCGGGGGGCACCGACAAGGATTGAAACATTGCATTCATGCTCGATCCTCGCGACGACCGCCGCAGGGGTCGGTGTTCAGCGGTGCACATAGCGTGTCGAGCACAGCAGCCGGACCCAGGAGAATGATGCGTCGTGCGTGTGCTTATCGTCGAGGACAATGACCGGCTGGCGATGCTGATCGCCGAAGGTCTGCAACGCCGGGGTTTCTCGTGCGATATTGCCGGCAGCCTGGCCAGCGCCGACAACGCCATGGACGGCGCGGCTTATGACGCCATCGCGTTGGACCTGGGCCTGCCCGACGGCGACGGGATCGACTGGCTGGCCAAGAGGCGCCGGTGCGGCCAGGTTCCGCCAGCCATCATCCAGACCGCGCGCGGCGCCCTGGAGGACCGCGTGACCGGCCTGGATGCCGGCGCGGACGACTATGTGGTCAAGCCGGTCGAGATCGATGAACTTGCCGCGCGGATTCGCGCGTTGCTGCGACGGCCCGGCCCTCGCATGCAGTCCGTATTGGAGGTCGGTGACCTGGCGTTCGATGCTGCCAGGCGTAGCGCGCGCTATTGCGGCAGGGCGATCGAACTGTCCCGACGCGAGGCGGACTTGCTGGAGTTGCTGATGCGCCGGGCCGGGACCGTCGTACCACGCGGTGCCATCGAGGATGCTCTCTACAGCTTCAACGAGCCGGTCACACCCAATGCCGTGGAAGCGGCGATGTCGCGATTGCGGCGTAAGCTTGATGAGGTTGGTGCCAGCGAGAACCTCCACACGATTCGCGGCGTCGGCTACATGCTGCGGGAAACCGCGATATGACTCGCCGCCGATCCGTTGCCCGAAGATTGATCCGCGGATTGGGGGTCGTCAGCCTGGTCGGCGCTGTATTGCTGCTTGGCGCGGTTGCCTTCTTCTATCGCCTATCCTTCGCCGATCTCAGCGCCAGGGATGCCACGATCCGTGCGATTCGCGAGATGCTGGAGCATGTCGCGCTGCCGCTGCTGGTGCTGATGGTGCCCATGGCGTTCGTCAGCTTTCGGGTCATTCGCCAGGCATTCGTGCCCATGGAGGAGGCGGCCATGCGGATCGAGGCGGCGCGGGGGCATGAGCGCGGTTTCCGGATCGACACGTCGCCGATTCCGGCCGAGGCTTTGCCGTTCATGGACGCCGTCAACGATCTCCTCGCGCGCCTCGATGACGCGGCCGCCCGGCAGGAGGCATTTGCCGCCGACGTCGCCCACGAACTGCGCACGCCGCTCGCTGTCCTCTCGCTGGAGTTGGATCGCCTCGATCATGCCGAGGCCGTTCGTCTGAAGGGCGATGTGGCGGCGATGCGGCGGCTGATCGACCAGTTGATGCTGCTCGCTCAGATCGATGCCGCCACAGCGGCGCAAATAGCGCCCGAGACAGTGCCGCTCGCTGACGTGGCGAGGGACGTCGTCAGCCTGTTGGCGCCCGGCGTGATTGCGGCTGGTCGGACGATCATGCTGGAAGCCGAAACGGAGGCTCCGGTCGTGCGCGGCCGGCGCGAGGCGATTGCGGCGGCGCTGCGCAATCTCATCGAAAATGCAGTCCGCGCGACGCCAACCGGCGGCGTCATCCAGGTCCATGTCGGCCCCGGTCCCGTCATTCGCGTCAGGGACGAGGGGCCGGGGCTTTCCCTCGATCGTTTGCATGATCTGGTTCGCCGCCACAGCCGTGCCGACCATGCCAGTAAGGATGGCGCCGGTCTGGGCCTCGCCATTGTCGAGCGGATCATGGCCGCGCATGGCGGCACGCTGACGACCGATCCCGAAGTGCGCGAATTGTCGCTGCGCTTCCCGGACAACAGCTAAATCTTCTCGCCGTCAGGGAGCGGTCAGTTTGCTCCTCTAGCCGAGAGGCATGAACAGCCGAGCCCATCTTTCCATTGGCGCCGTGGTGATGGTCGGCATCGTGTCCGGCCTTTGGTGGATCACGGCGAACCCGAACGCGCCAGCCCCCCCAGCGGCGCGGCCGGAGACGGTTCCCGCAAGTACCGGGACCGTCTCCGGAGACCTCAAGGTCGATAGCAAGCGGGTGGCCCAGCTTGGCATCCGCCTCGCTCCCGCCGTCGCCGCGCAGCAGGCCCCGCTCGCGACGGTGCCAGCGGTGATCCAGCCGCCCGCCAATGCGCGCGTGGCGGTGGCCGCGACATTGCCGGGCGTGGTGATGCGCACGCTGGTCGTCGAAGGCGACACGGTGCGGCAGGGGCAGCCGCTGGCGGTCATTTCGAGCCGCGAGGTTCTGATGATGGGCGCGGACCTGACCCGCGCGAACGCACGCCTCGGAGTCGCTCGATCGAACGCTGCCCGCCTGTCACAGCTCAGCCGCGAAGGCATCATTGCCGGCGCCCGCGCCGACGAGGCTCATGCGATCGCCGTGGAAACCAGCGCCGACGTGTCCGAGAAGGCGCGTATCCTGCGCATGGTCAACGGCCATGGTGCAAGCGGCAGCTATACGCTGACGGCGCCGATCGCGGGCCGCATCACCACGGCCAGCATCCAGACCGGAAATTCGGTGGACGGCACGACCGCGCCTTATGTGATCGATGCAGCGAACCGTTACGAAGTCCTTGGCCAACTGCCCGAGCGGCTAGTGGGACTGGTCCACCCGGGCATGGTGGTGCGGATCGATCCGGACATTCAGGGCCGCGTGACGGCTGTGGGATCTACGATCGATCCGGCGACCCGTTCTGCCAGCGTGAAGGCCGAGATTGCCCCCGGTCCGGGCATCGTGGCGGGGCGGGCGACCAACCTGCTTATTTCCGGCCCGGCGCCCGCGGGCGCGGTAGCCTTGCCTGCCGCCGCCGTCACGACGATGGGAGGCCGGACTGTCGTCTTCGTCGCCACCAAGGGCGGCTTTGCGGTGCGCGACGTCAAGAGCGGCGGGGCGAATGGAAGCCAGGCTGTCCTGCTGTCCGGCGTGAAGCCCGGCGAGCAGGTCGTCATCGCCGGCACGAGCGCGCTCAAAGCGCTCGCCTTGTCGCGGTAACCGGCCAATGCTGCGTTCGCTGGTGGCCATGGGCCTGTCCTATCGCCTGCTCGTGCTCGCTCTCGCCCTGACGGTTGCCGGCCTCGGCGCATGGGCGTTCGTGAACCTGCCGGTCGATGCCTATCCCAATATCGCTCAGACGCAGGTCAAGATGATCCTCAAGGCGCCGGGCATGACGCCCGAGGAGGTGGAGAGCCGCGTCATCACGCCGATCGAAATGGAGATGCTCGGCATTCCCAACCAGGCGATCCTGCGCTCGACCGCCAAATATGCCATTGCCGACATCACCATCGACTTCATCGACGGCACCGACATCTACTGGGCGCGCCAGCAGGTCGCCGAACGCCTGTCAGGCGTGATGGCCGATCTGCCCGCCTCGGTCAGCGGCGGCCTCGCGCCGATCTCGACGCCGCTGTCCGACGTCTACATGTTCACGATCGAAGGGCCGCTCAGCCTCCAGCAGAAGCGCGAACTGCTCGACTGGACGATCCGGCCCGCGCTGCGCACCGTGCCCGGCGTCGCCGACGTCAACGCGCTCGGCGGTTATGTGCGGACATTCGAGGTAAGGCCCGATCCGGTGGCGCTGGCCAGCGCGAAGCTTTCGATCGCTGACCTGCGCGGCGCGATCGAGAGCGGCAATCGCAACGACGGTGCGGGCCGGCTCACCAGCGGCGAGGAATCGCTGATCGTGCGCGCGGTCGGCGCGATCCGCACGGTCGAGGATCTCCAATCGCTGGTGATCGCCAGCCGCGACGGCCGCATCATCCGATTGGGTGATGTCGCATCCGTCGGAACCGGCAGCCTCACCCGCTACGGTGCGGTCACCAAGAATGGCGAGGGGGAGGCCGTCGAGGGGCTGGTGATCGCCTTGCGCGGCGCGGATGCCCGCCTGGTCGTCGACGGTGTCCGCACCCGGCTGGCGGAGCTTCAGAAGACTCTGCCGGCGGGCACCCATATCGATGTCTTCTACGACCGATCCGACCTTATCGGCCGCGCCGTCGGCACGGTCGAGGAAGCGCTGCTCGAAGCTACGATCCTCGTGGTTGTCCTGCTCGTCCTGTTCCTGGGCGACTGGCGCGCCGCCGCGATCGTGGCCGCGACCCTGCCGATGGCGGCGCTGATCACCTTCCTGTTCATGCGCGGCATGGGCCTGTCGGCCAATCTGATGAGCCTGGGCGGTCTCGCCATCGCGATCGGCATGCTGGTCGACGGCGCGGTGGTGGTCGTCGAGAATATCGTCGAGCGGCTGGGGCGGGCGCATGAAGAAGGCCATCCACGCCTCAACCTGATCTTCCAGGCCTCAAGCGAGGTCATCGTGCCGGTCTCGGCCGGCATTGTCATCATCGCGCTCGTCTTCCTGCCGCTGCTCGCGCTCCAGGGGCTCGAGGGCAAACTGTTCGCGCCGGTGGCGCTCACCATCATCTTCGCGCTCGCCGGATCGCTGCTGCTGGCGCTGACGCTGGTTCCTGTCCTGTCGTCCTTCGGCCTCAAGAGCGGCCAACATGGCGAGCCATGGGTTATGCGCCAGTTCTCGCCGCGCTATCACGCGCTGCTGGAGGCCGCGTTTGCCCACAAGCGCGCGGTCTATGGCCTGGCGGGCGCGGGCCTTGTGATCGCCGGCATGGCTTATGGCGCGGTCGGCAAGACCTTCATGCCGACGATGGACGAGGGTTCGGTGATCGTCCAGCTCACTAAGCTGCCCTCGATCAGCCTCGACCAGTCGCTGAAAGGCGACCTTGCGGTGCAGCGGGCGCTTCGTTCCGTGCCGGACGTGCAGGACGTGATCGCGCGCGTCGGCTCGGACGAGATCGGCCTCGATCCGATGGGTCCGAACGAGACCGACAGTTTCATCCGACTGAAGCCGCAGTCCGAGTGGCGCGGCGACAAGGACTTCGTCGTCGGCGAGATCCGCAAGGCGATCGAGGGATTGCCCGGCATCCAGCCGAGCTTCACCCAACCGATAGAGATGCGCGTCTCCGAAATGCTGACTGGCGCGCGCGGCGACCTGGCGGTCAAGATCTTCGGCCCGGACCTGGCGACGCTCGGCGATCTCGCCGGACAGGTCCAGCACGCGCTCCAGGGCATTCGCGGCGCCTCCGAGGTGCTGACCGTCGCGAATGACAGCGTCGATTATCTCCAGCTCGACATCGACCGCACAGCGGCGGGGCGGTTCGGCATGCCGGTCGACCAGTTACAGGATGCCCTGCGCGCCCAGGTGGAAGGCGTCCGGGCCGGTATTGTGGCCGAGGGGCAGAAGCGCGTGCCGATCGTCATCCGGGGGGACGAGAGCCTGCGTTCCGATCCCTCCCGCTTCGCCGACCTGCAACTGAAGACACCGGACGGCGTGTTGGCGCGCGTCAGCGACATGGCCCGCGTCGAGAGGACCGAAGGGCCGGTCAAGCTCGACCATGAGAACGGTTCTCGTTTCGCGCTGGTGCAGGCCTTCGTCTCGGGACGCGACCTGGTCGGTTATGTCGACGAAGCCAAGGCGGCGGTGGCTGCGAAGGTGAAGCTGCCCTCCGGCTATCGCATCGTCTGGGGCGGCCAGTTCGAGAACCAGCAGCGCGCCTCGGCCCGGCTGATGCTCGTCATCCCGGTGGCGCTGTTGCTGATCTTCTTCGTGCTGCTGGCGACGCTCCGGTCGCTGCGCGCCGCGATCCTCATCCTGCTCAATATCCCCTTCGCGATGGTGGGCGGCCTCGTCTCGCTCTGGGCCTCGGGCGAATATCTCTCGGTGCCCGCGTCGGTCGGGTTCATTGCCCTGCTCGGCATCGCCGTGCTGAACGGCCTCGTGCTGGTGGCTTATTTCCGCCAGCTCCTGGCCGAGGGCTATAGCATGGCCGAGGCGGTCCGGCAGGGCGCGGAACGCAGGCTGCGCCCGGTCTTGATGACCGCCAGCATCACCGCCTTCGGCCTTGTGCCCCTGTTGTTCGCCAGCGGTCCGGGATCGGAGATCCAGCGCCCGCTCGCGATCGTCGTCATCGGCGGGCTTATCACCTCCACCCTGCTGACGCTCGTGCTGCTGCCGATCCTGTTCGAGCGCTTTGGCGAAAGTGCCAGGGAAACCGGAAATGCCTGACCTGCTTCTGACCTTCCACTGCGCGATCCGGGACGTGGAGGCGGTCGTGGAGGCGCTCCGCTCCATCGCGCAGGCGCCGATCCATATTCGCGAGGAAGCCGTGCGTGGCCGGGATTTCAGCGACGCGCGGGCCGCCGAGCAGGTCACGGGCAATCTCCGGCGCAACGCGATCGAGCTTATCGTCGCGGATGCAGCGCTGGACGAGGTGGTCGCTGCGGTGACGGCCTCCCGGCACGAGCAGCCGGTTCGCTGGCGTGCCTTGTCGGTGGTCCACCGGGGGAGGATCGCATGAGGCCATCCGTCCTTGCCTTGGCCGTGCTCCTGTCGCTGGCCCCTGGCACGCTCCACGCCCAACGCGCCGACCTTCCACCGGTCGAGAAGATCAATGAAGCGCTCGACAACCATCCGACTGTTGCCGCCGCAGCAGCGAGAGTCGCAGCCGCACGGGCCCAGGGCGACATGTTGCGCAAGGGCACCCATGAGGTTCTGGTCACCAGCAGCTATATTCGCCGCAGCGTTGACCGCGAGGGCGGCTATGATGAGTTCGACACCACAGTTACCCGACCGTTCCGCTTGCCGGGCAAGGCGACGCTCGACCGCAAATCGGGTGCGCTTGGCGTCGAGGTCGCGGAGAACCAGATGGAGGATGCCCGCCATCAGACGGCCTTGATGTTTTCCGGCCTCTGGCATGACTGGCTCACCGCCGGCAGCCTTCACCGCAACGACCTCGACACGGTGCGTTCGCTGGAGGCGGCGCTGGCGGCGCTGCAACGCCGCGTGCAGTTGCGCGATGCCTCGGCGCTCGATCTCGATCAGGGGTCGGCGGCTCTTGCGCAGGCAAAGGCGCAGGCTGCGGCGTCTCGCTCTGCCCGCGAGCAGGCGCGCGTGATGCTTGCGGCCACATTTCCGGAGATACCGCTCCCGCCAGAACCGCCTGAGCTTGCCCTGCCCAAACTGCCGTCGCAGGATCTTGAAGCCATGCGGGCGCTGGTGATCGAGCGCAGCCATGAGATCCGGGCCGCCGATCGCGAGGCGCAGCGGCTCGCTGTCGTCGCGCAACGGGTCCGGGCGGACCGAATTGCCGATCCATCCTTCGGGGTCCGCCTGTTCAGCGAGCGCAGCGGCATGGAGCGAGGCGCCGGCGTGGTGGCGTCCATTCCGCTGGGCGGCGGTTATCGCCGTGCCGCGGCCGATCTGGCCTCGGCCGAGGCGAGTGCCGCCAGCCTCGAACTCGCCAACGTCCAGCGATCGGTCGCTGCCGTCGCCGACGCAGACTTGTCCAACGCGCGCACGCGGCTGGAGGCGTGGCGGAGCGCGCAGGAGTCGGCGCAAAGCGCGGAGCAGGCCGTTGGAAGGACCGAGCGGGGTTACCAACTCGGCGAGATTGATCTGGCTGACATGCTCTATGCCCGCCGGCAGGCCAAGGACAGCCGGCGCTCGGAAATCGAGGCGCGTTCCGAGGCGGCCCGCGCCTTGCTGAAGCTGCAGATCGACTCGCACAGCATCTGGGCACCTGACGAGAATGTGCAATGATCGCTCGGCTGCGGGTGTTTGCCGAGGCTGCCCCCGTTAGCAGCGTGCTTTCATAGATATCTCCAACAGCGGAAAAGGAATCAGCCCAGTTTCGCCGTCGAGGTCAGTGGGGCAGGGGCTTGCGGCTGCCCGCTTGGCCGGCAATGGATCGGCGGATCGCCGAGTGGTTTCTGCCGAACAGCCGCGGATATTGAGAATGACGCGCGTCAATGCATAACCCAGCGCCGCCTGCCGCATACCACAACTGGCTAGATCTATTCTTCGCCCCGTTAATCATCTTCTTTGCCCTCAGCGGCATTGTGCAGATCCTGGGCGTGCACGAAGATGGTCCGGGATATCAGGCCCCACAGTGGATCTAGCCGATCTTCAACGCCGTTCTTGGTGGCGTACTCGGCATGTCGTCGATCCTGGGTATTTGACTTTGCAAACAAGGCGGCGCGTAGGAAGACCACGCTACTGCTGCTTGCCGGGATCGTCGTCTCGGTCCTGCAACTTGCAATCTGACGCGCGCATCCTGGTCCCGACCAATGAGCCGCACGCAGACGCGCCACCATGGGCATAAGGACCACCCCTTGCTCCGCCTCCGTATTGACGTTCGACGGTGTGGTTTTTTACCGTTGCGTTAAGCGGCCACAGCACAATCCGGTACCTTCGAAATCTGAATGCGATCGAGCAGGCCTTCGCCAAGCTTCAACTCCTCCTGCGAACAGCCGTGGAGCGATCGGTCTTCTTGTCGTGGTGACACATCTGATCGCTACCTCGGCCTCGCCCATCGTTCGGAATTGTCATGCAGGAGAATGCTCGTAGTGGCAGCGTTGTAGGAGCGTGCTCATAGGCGAAGGCGAACTGAGCGAAATCCAGCTATTGCCTTGCGCGGACCATCACATCTGAGAATTGAGGACTCGCGCTGATTGCCACGACCTTGGATACCAGTTCATCGATAGGCTCTCGCTCGATCGCTCACGTATCTCGGTTTGCGTCCGGTGATTTGCCCAAGGACGCGCGAGGCTGGGGCCATGCGGAGTCCGATGCCCTTTTTGCTGTCATGAAGGGACAAACATGCTGGATGGCATTTGCCCACAAATTATCGGGTTGCGGTCACACCTGCTGAATGTGCATGATCAACGCACCAACCTCAACACACCTTTCCTTAATATTTACGACATCCTTATGTACGCATTCGTGTAACCACTATTCGTGAAAAATAATTATCATGAAACTCTTTGGATATTCCGCTTAGACTATCCAATATAAGTGGCTACACTGGTAAAATTACTCACCAATAATTTCAAGATCGCCTGTTCTTTCGTTCGTATTTCCAGCGAGAGTTCGGCTCGAGGCCCGCATTCGACCATATGCCCGAATAGGGGACCACGACAAACTGTGTCACTTTGACGGCCGGACATCAAGCGTCTATCCGTATCGTGATGAATGAAAGGAAACGCCACCATATCCTTGATCGCGCCCTGGAGGTGTTTTTCCGCTATGGCTTCAAGCGCGTGTCGATGAACGAGATCGCGGAGGCCGCTGGCATATCGAGGCCCGGCCTTTATCTGTATTTCCAGAGCAAGGAGCAGGTATTTAGCGAGGCGCTCGCTCGTCAAGGCACACTTCTCGTCGATGAAATCTCGTCCAACCTTGGCGCTTATGAATCTGCCTCAGCCAAGCTGCTCTATGCCTTCGAGGTCTGGACCGTCAGCACTTTCGACCGCAATAAGAACTCGCCAGAGGCGCAGGAAATCGTGGACGCAACGCCCCATTTCGCACGCGACGCCCACAAAGCGGTTTATGAGAAATTCGAAAGCCTTCTTGCAGCAGTGGTGGCGGATGCCGGGACTGATATCCAATACCTCAAGCTATCGCCAAGCAAAGTCGCACATATCCTGTCGAGCGCGATGCGCGGTTTCAAAATCGTGGCCAAGGACGGAGCCGAACTTCGGCGTATGCTGAAGGGACTTATTGCACTCACGCTACGGACGCCCGAATCTTGAGCAGTTCGCCCTCGGCCGCTGGCACTTCCAGTTCGGACGGCATTTAGAGGTTGGCGCGGCAAGGGCCTTGAGTGGTTTCACTTATGCCAAGGCTTATCCGAGGTTCCTGAAGCAGTTTCCCACAGTCGGTGAGTGGGAGAGTTCGAGTTCGGAGTTGATCCAGTGCGGCGAGCTTGGATAGCGGCATTGCTCCGCTTCAGATTGGTTCATCGTCTCGGGCGGCGAGGCCGTTGTTCACGCCGGGAGCGCAATCCGCGAAAGCTTTTGGCAAGCGGCTATGAGCGCATCCTGTAAATTCGGGTCGATCGTCCTCGGGTTCGGCGTGCGCTCCCGCATGTGATAGAAATAGCGGCCCGTGACCCTTGCTCCCAGATCGTCGCTGGTGGCCAGCCAAGCCTGCGTACGATGTGCCTGATCCATGTCGTCCGGCGCGCCTGGCCCGCCCATACGGGTCGGCACCCAGCCCGGCTCGAGGGAATTGGACAAGACGGACGGCCAGCGTCGTGCAATCGCAAAGGCGAGAAGCACGTCGTGGAATTTGCTTTCCGCATAGGCTTCGGAGCCGTTCCATCGACGGCGCCGCCATGCCAGATCACTGACATCCGCGTTCGTGCCGCGATGCATGCCCGAACTAAGATAGACGAGCCGATCTGGTTTTTCGATCAGTGCCGTCAGGATGTAAGGCGCCAGGACGTTGATCGCGAAGACATGCGATAGGCCGTCCTCCGTCTCGAGACGTTCTCGTTCGCGATACCCGACGCCGGCGTTGTGGATCACGGCATCGAAGCGGCCGAGTCCGTTTACCTGCTCTGCGACATGGCGGGCCCCTGCGATACTCGACAGATCTCCTACGACCGCTGCCTCCACCGCCGGCAGCGCCCGCCGCGCATCAGCTGCGCGCGCGTCGTTCCTCGCATGAAGGACAACCCTATGGCCTTGCTCTGCAAGCAACTGGCCGGCCATCAGACCGAGCCCGGTCGATGATCCCGTGATGAACACTCTCCGCACGCGCTTCTTCTCCGCCTCGGAACTCACCTCGCGACGAGCGCCTTGATGACGCCATCGAGCCTCACCGTTCCAATTCGATGCTCGGTGCCCTTTCGTTCGAAATCGATCCAGCCCTCGTTGAAACCGTCGAGCATGCGAATGCGTGGCATCGGGTTGGCCATGCCCTGTGAGCGAAACAAGGCCTCCCAGCTATCGCGAGGCACTGGCTTCATCTCGACAGGATGACCGAGGGCCGACGAGAAAGCGGAGGCGATATCATTTGCGGAGTAGCGCTCCGGGCCCTCAAGTTCGACGACGCGCACGCCGGTCCAGTCTTCCTGCAACAGGCTCGCCGCTGTCTGTCCGATGTCGGCCGTGGCGACCATCGGGATCGCATGATCCAGTGGCTGAAGGAAGCTCGGAACCACGCCCTCTCGTGCTGCTCCCACGTCCCAGCTCGCATTCTCCATGAACCAGGCAGCGCGCAGGGAGCAGACCGGGATGGGGGTGCGGCGCAGCGCCTCCTCCATCAGCCTCGAATTGTTGAGGAGCATCGGCTCCTCGACATGCGCACCGACAGTCGACAGAAACACCAGCCTGCCCGGCCGCGCGACCTCGATGGCCGACATAACCGCAGCAGCGATCTCCATTGTTTGCGGAAACCCAGGCTCGGGATCATAGTTCGGCGGCATCATCAGAAACACCGCTTCGGCATCCGCAAAGGCGCCCTTCAGCGCTTCGGGATCGAGGACGTCCGCCACCGCGATCTCGCATCCCCTGGCGGCCCACGCTGCGCCCTTCTCCGCGTTTCGGACAACCGCGCGAACGGGGAGGCCCGCCCCGAGCAGGGCCTGCGCGACGGCGCCGCCGACCTGCCCGGTGATTCCGGTGACTACATACATGTGCTTCTCCATCAGTCGTGATTGCCTCACACCGCCCAGGTCGGCGGCCCGGCATCCCACAGGGCCTGGCACATGGCTTCGAGTTGGGCCGGACTACTGCTGGCTATTGCCCACAGATCCTCCGCCGCCACGTCTGAATAGACGTGGTCAAGGCCATGAATTATTCCCTCAAGGGTTCGCTCGGCGACCTGCGCTGGGGGTGTCTTCTCCGCCTCGACCGCAGCAGCCATGTCCGTGTCGATAAAGCCGGCATAGACGCCCGACACCTGAGTGCCCTGGCCCTTGAGCTGCACCCTTAACGCGTTGGTGACCGCCAACGCGGCATGTTTCGTAGCGCAGTACGTGGCGTTGAAAGGATAGACGTACCAGCTCACGACGGAGAGCATGTTGGCGATAGCTCCGCCCCCGTTGCGGGCGAGAACCGGGGCAAAGGCGTTTGCCATGCGGAGCACGCCGAAGACATTGACTTCCATCTCCGCACGCAAGGCTGCCTCGGCGTTTGGGGCGATGATAGGCGTCGCGAGCATGGCGCCGGCGTTATTGATGAGAAGTGTGACATCGGGGCAGGCGGAAACCGCCCTTGCAATTTGCTCGGACGACGTCACGTCGAGCTGCAATGGCGTCGCCCGGCTATCAGCGACGGTCGCCGGATCTCGCGCTCCAGCATACACCTTTGCAGCGCCGTGCGCGAAGAGCGCGTCCACATAGGCCTTGCCTAGTCCGCGATTGGCGCCGGTGACCAAAGCGGTGCAACCTTTGATATCCATTGCGGCCTCCCATCTGAGCGAGCCCAAGAATACCGCGAAGTGATCCAGGCCTTCAGTGCCGCTTTGTCATGACATTCGTGACGTTTTGCTGGCAATCCGCCGGCCCGCCCTCTTGGAGTTCGCTCAGGTCAAGGCGACCTCAGTCACGCTTCCGGGACGGCGATCCTGCCACAGAAGTCGATGAATGCGCGGACTTTTGCTGCGGGATGCCGTCGGGACGGATGGATGACATGGAGGGGGAATGTCTCTCCGGGCCAATCGGAAAACAGCTCGATCAATTGCCCGCCATCCAGCAGGTCCTGGATACCGAGCGCCATTACCTGAGCAATCCCGGCGCCTGCGAGGCACGCGCCAAGCATCGTTCCGACGTCTGTTACGAGGAGGGGCCCCGAGACTTCGACGGGAACGATCCGCTTCCCGCGCTGCAATTCCCATCCGAAGGGGCGGGCCGTCAGCGGGTCTCTGTATTGGATGCAGGCATGTCGCGACAAATCCGACGGTCCAGCCGGCCTGCCATGCTTCTCCAGGTAGGACGGCGCTGCAACCGTGAGAATTCGGGTTTGCAGCAGCACACGGGATATCTGCGACGACTCGCTCTGCGGCCCGAAACGGACCGCGACGTCGATCCCCTCGGATACCAGATCTCCCATCGTATCGCTCGTCAGCAGTTCGATCGTAAGCTCCGGATAGGCCCGGATGAAATCTGTAAGGCGTGGCGCCAGGACGAGCCGCGAAAAATAGGGGTCGACGTTTACGCGCAGGCGGCCTCGCACGACCTTCGAAGATCCCGACGCAAGTATCGCCGCCTCCTCGATGCCATCGAGATGCGGAAGAACCTGCTCGTAGAAGAGACGTCCTTCACCAGTGAGATGAAGAGCCCGTGTCGTTCGGTCGAGCAGCCGTACACCGATCCGGCTCTCGAGTCGCGATATCGCCCGGCTGACGCCGGACGCCGAGAGCCCCAGCACGTCCGCCGCCTTCACGAAGCTGCCATTCTCCACCACCGCGGCGAGCACGCTCACCCCCGCCAGCACCCTTCCATCGAACGCCACGCCTCATTCCTCATTATTCGTCACGGATAGTGCGACGGAGCGTGAGTTCAGTCAAAGGCGGGTTCATCCGCGGAGACAGCCTGATTGCGGTCGACTCCGGCGCCTCCCGCAAGGTTCCCGAAAATGCCGCCCACGGAATAAACGATGAGGGCGATGTTGCTTTCCACATCACCGACACCATGCGCTCTCAGCAACGACGGTAGCCAATTCAGGAAAACATAGACCACGAGTGTGGAGCAGAAGGCGATCGACCAGATGAGAAGGGTTCCGATCAGCCGCTGTCCTCCTGCCAGCGCCTCAAGGAAGGAAGTGCGTACCGCCGCGCTTGCTTCGAGTTCCTGAGCAGGACCGCCGGAAGGAACTCGTCGCCAGATAAACGGCAGGAACAGCAGGGGGCCGACGCCGCCAATATAGAAAACGAGACGCCAATCCGGATAAAGCGCCAGCAGGCCGGCAGCTATCCCGGCAAGCGGACCGCTCGTCATCATGATGCCGATCGCCGTTGACCGGAACGAAGGCCTGGCAGCTTCGCCTGCCATCGTCACAAGCATCGGGAACAGACCACCACATCCAAGCCCGGCAACAAGCCGAACGATGAGCAACGATTGATAGCTGAAGGCCGAGGCGGTTCCGATCGACCCGAGCGCCATCATCAGGATCGACACGAGTATTATCGGACGGCGTCCATACAGGTCCGCGGCACGGCCGCCGACGATGGCCCCGATCATCAGTCCGAACAGCGCAGTGCTTGCGACCAGGCCTGCTTGAGCTGAATCGAGCGCCAAATCGCTCGACATCCTTGGCAGCGTATAGCCGACCGCGATGAGATCGATCCCCTCAAGGAACCCGAGACCTACGGCCATCAGCAATAGCCAGGGATCCCGGAGCCGCGGTGAACGCGCTGCGCCTGCGGCAAGCTGATGTTCGGCTCTTTTCATTGGCTCTCCTTGTAAGGCGGTGCGCGACCTCTCCCGAAACCATTCGGCATAGCTTATAGAAAAGTGTCGAACCGCTAATGCGTCAAAGTTCCGAATTCATGCGCCTACGTTCAAATATGCACCGATCGCCGATCGCCGCGCGGCCCTGAACAGGAAGCTGCCCTGAGCATTGGCAGGTACGTATTGGCGCACCGAACGGCCGTTCATGCACTGGAGCAGAGTTACGGTTCGGACGGTACCGACCGAGCCTGGATCGAACTATTGCGCTTGAAAGGCTCTGGCGGATGCCCGAGAATTCAATTCCAATGACCGATCCTCTCTCTGACCTGCTGGAAATGGTGCATGCGCGATCCGCTATTTCGGGTCGAATGATAGCGGGTGGAGAATGGGCACGACGCTTCGCCAACCTTAACGCGATCAAGTTCTGCGCTGCGATCGAAGGGAAGGCGTGGTGGTTCATGGAAGGCATGGCCGAACCGTTGCGTTTTGAGGCCGGCGACATACTGGTCATGAACGGAACGCGTCCGCTAATCCTCGCCAGCACTCCCGGACTGATCCGCGATGCAGAGAACACGCCGCTCTTCAGGGATGAAGCCGGCATATACCGGCTCGGCCGCGGTGAAGACTTCATCATGCTGGGAGGTGCCGTCACTGTCGACGAACGACGGCAGCCCCTGCTTCTTGCCGGGTTGCCGCCGGTTCTGGTCGTGAGCAGCGCCGCAAACGAGGCTTCGACATTGGGATGGCTGCTCAAGCAATTGCTCTCGGAACTGGAACTGCAAGGGCGGCCTGGGCACACGATCGTCATCGCCGAGCTGGCGCAATTGCTGTTCGTGAAGACCCTCAGGGCATACCTCATGCACGCCCCCGGAAATGACGGCGGTTGGCTCAAAGGTCTGGGCGACAAGAAGCTGGCGCCGGCGCTCAGCCGCATGCACAGCGAGCCGGCTCGCAACTGGAATCTGGAAGAGCTTGCGCAGGCGGCCGGAATGCCGCGGACCTCTTTTGCCGTTCGCTTCCGGCGCATCATGGGAATTCCGCCGCTGACTTATCTAACGACCTGGCGAATGCATATCGCCGAACGGGATTTAAGGACGGGCGCCTCGATCGCCGAGATTGCTGAGGCGGTCGGATATAAATCCGAAAGCGCCTTCAGCCATGCGTTCAAGCGCATCATCGGAGTGGCTCCCGGGAGGTGCAGATGGCAACAGACCTTCGGCGAAACCCGTCTGCCGCTCCCGCACGCAGAGGCCCGCCCATTCCGGGTTGTGGCCTGACGAAGGCGCCGCCTCTGCATCGAGCGTCTATGGCGCCGCGATCGCAAGGCTGGCATCCGGCCGCATTTCCAGGACGATCATCATAGATCGGTGGCTTGCTCCAGGGACTTTCCCCGGAGCAAGCCTATGCCCGATCAGGCCGCCGCGCGGGGTTTCAGCAGATCGCCCAGCCCGAAGCGGTGGAGAACCTCGATCCGCATCCGGTCCGCCACGGCGTTGACCACCTCGGCGCCATCGTCCGATGGATCGATGTGGACGCGGAAGGGGCGCTTGCCGAAAGGCGTTTCGACCACCTTCACCATGACCCGGGCGACCTCCTCGGGATCGGCATCGGCCGGCTCCGCTGCGATCTGGCCCTTCATGCTGATATCAGCGATGTCGGCGGTCGGCCCGTTGGCGTATTCCTCCGCGCGCCGCTCGTCACCGGGTGCGCCGGCGTGGGCGAAGTGATTGGTGCCCTTCGTGAAGGCACCCGGCACGACGATCGTCGTCTCGACGCCCCAGCGGGCCAGCTCGGAAGCGTAGCTGACCGCCAGCGCATCCATCGCCGCCTTCGCCGCAAAATAGGGCGCCAAATAAGGCGGCGTACCTCCGCGGGTGCTGGACGAACCCACCCAGAGCAGCAAGGCTTCGCCCTGCTTGCGCATATGCGGCAGGACTGCGCGATTGAGACGCTGCGTACCAACGACGTTGATGTCGTAAAGCTGGATGTATTGCTCGGGCAGGAAGGCTTCCGCCGGTCCGTAGGCCATGTGACCGGCATTGTGGACCACCACGTCGATGCGGCCCGTATCTGCGATCACCTTGGCGACCGCGGCATCGACCGAATCCTGCGATGTCACGTCGAGTTCGACCGTGCGCAGGTCGACGCCATGCATCCTGGCATATTCCGCGACCTCGGCGACCTGCGTTGTGTTCCGCCCGGACAGGCTGCGCATGCTGGCATAAACCGTGTGTCCGGCCTGGGCGAAGTGATTGGCCGCCATGCGGCCGAAGCCACTGGAGGCGCCAGTGACGAGAATGACCTTGCTCATCGTTGTTCTCCATATTTCCTGTTCAGATGATTCCGCCGTTGGCGCGCAGCACCTGCCCGTTGATCCAGGCGCCGTCGGGACCGGCGAGGAAGGCGACGGCGTTGGCGATATCGTCCGGCTGTCCCAGCCGCTCGAGCGGCGCGAGCCTGGCCAACTGATCGACCACATCCTGCGACTTGCCGTTGAGGAAGAGATCCGTCGCCGTCGGGCCGGGGGCCACGGTGTTCACGGTGATGCTTCGGCCGCGCAGTTCCTTTGAGAGAACATGCGTCATGGCTTCGACGCCGGCCTTGGTCGCTGCGTAAATGCCGTAAGTGGGCTGGTAGAGCCCCACCACGCTGGACGAGAAATTGATGATCCGTCCGCCCTCACGCAGCCGGTTCGCCGCCTCGCGCAACGTGTTGAAGGTGCCTTTCAGGTTGATCGCGATCAGCCGGTCGAAGGTTGCATCGTCCGTCGCGCCGATGGGAGCGAGGCCCATCACGCCGGCATTGTTCACCAGCACGTCCACGCCGCCGAAGGCGGTCTCGGCGGCCTCGAACATGCGACGGACAGCATCGGCGTCGCCGACGTCGGCCCTTGCCGATCGCGCCCGACCCCCAGCCTGTTCGATCTCCTGGACGATCGACTCCGCGGCCGCCTCACTGCCGGAATAGTTGACGATGGTGACGAATCCGTCCGCCGCCAATCGCCGCGCGATGGCGGCGCCGATGCCGCGCGATGCGCCGGTCACGACGGCGACTTTATTGGTTTCCTGGGTCATACGGGTTTCTCCTGTGAGCATCTGACGAACAACATAGTCCTCTGGTGAATTTGGATAATTAGCCTATCCTCGCCATCTGCATTCGATATCTGGAACAATCTTATGGATCGTATCGACGCGATGCGTCTCTTTGTCCGGATCGTGGAGCGCCGCAGCTTCGCTGCAGCCGCCCGCGATCTCAGTGTGCCACGGTCCAGCGTTACGCAGGGCATCCAGGAGCTGGAACGCCGACTAGGTGCGCAGTTGCTCCAGCGGACGACCCGGCAGGTCCGCCCGACTCTCGATGGAGAGGCCTTCTATCGCCGCTGCCTGTCCATCGTCGCTGATATCGAAGAGGCGGAGGCAGCCTTTAGCGGCGCGAAACCGACAGGCTTGCTCCGGGTCGATGTCCACGGCACCCTTGCGAGGCATTTCATGATGCCGGGTCTGCCGCTCTTCCTGGAGACCTATCCCGGCATCCAGTTGCTGGTCAGCGAGGCGGACGGGTTCGTGGATTTGACCCGAGACGGCGTGGATTGCGTGCTGAGGGTAGGAGAACTGCCCGACAGCTCGCTGATCGGCCGGCGCATCGCCACCCTGGAACAAGGCACGTTCGCCAGCCCGGACTATCTGGATCGGCACGGCGTCCCACGGATGCTGCAGCAACTCGATGGCCATCGCATGATCGGCTATATGTCCCACGTGACGGGCGAGGTAATTCCGCTCGAATTCACCGCCGCTGGAAAAGTCCAGACGATGATCCTGCCGGCCAGCATCATGGTCACCGGCGCCGAGACAAATGTCTCGGCAGCGCGACTTGGATTCGGACTGATCCAGGTGCCACGCTACAGGGTTGCAGAAGATATCGCGGCGGGCTCTCTGGTTGAGATTCTGCTGGACTTCCCGCCTTCCGCCTTGCCGGTCCATGTGCTCTACACACGGACGCGCCAATTGTCTCCGCGTGTACGCGTTTTCGTCGACTGGCTGGCGAAGGAGTTCGCCGCGAAGCTGCCGCGCTGATCAGGCAGGGCGCGCAACGCGGATCGAGATCAGGCTGGCCAGGGCTGCGGCGAGCATGGTCAGGCTCATGCCGACCGCAGGGCCGACCGGCGCGAGAGCGATCGCCACGCTGCCGGCGGCGGCGCCGAGCAGCATCTGGCACGACCGAAGCACCGCGGCGGCAATGCCGGCCATGCTGCCCATCGGCACAAGCGCCTCGTGGCTCGCATGCGGGCCGAGCAGGCCGTAGCAGGCGTTGCTGAGAAAGAGCAGCGGCAGCAGCGTCCAGGCCCCAGCCCAACCGCTCAGGCACAGGAGCACCATCACCGCGGTGGAACCCGTGCCGATCAACGCTCCTGTGTGCAACGACAAATTCGA
>NZ_CAVK010000171.1 GCF_000382885.1 Sphingobium indicum BiD32 | reverse complement strand
CCAGACGGAGGGGTGTCCCGCTATCGATGGGGCGGCACCCCTCCGACAGGGCTACGCCCGGCCACCTCCCCTGCAAGGGGAGGATTGGGTGTCGGCGGGCGGAATGAACATCACATGCCATGACCACCCCCATGTCCCTCATGATCCTGCTGCCCCGGTGCCTGTTTGCCCCGCTCGGCGGGCGTGCGCTCTGCCGCTGGGGTCATGCCCGCAGGCTGGGCGATCTCGCCCTTCTTGCCGGGTTCGACCGGGTGATATCCGCCCACGTCGATGGTGCCGTCATGGCGCAGGCCAGCGGTGTCGCGGGCCGATTCCTTGCCCGCGCCGCCTTGGCTGTCGGTCATCATGATCGCGTCCATGCACCGCTTGCCCGGTTGCACGCACATGTTCAGCGCGGCGTGGAACAGGCGGGGTTCGACACTGGCATAATAGGTCGGCTTCACCTTTTCGCTCGGCTGTTCCAACTTCACATAGGTGGCGCGGTCGAGCGTCGTGCCGCTGGCCTTCACGCGGGCGACCCACTGGTCAAAGCCGCGCTGGTCCATCGCGTGGAATTTGAAGCGCATGTTGGAAAAGCCCGCGCCCGAATAGTTGGCGGAAAAGCCGTCGAACCTGCCCGGCTTGTTGGCGACCGCGTGCAGGCTGGTCTGCATCCCCGGCATGGCATAGATCTGCCCCGCCAGCGCCGGCACGAAAAAGCTGTTCATGATCGAGGCGGAGGTGATCTTGAATTCGATCGGCTGGTCGACCGGTGCGGCCAGCTCATTGACCGTGGCGATGCCAAGCTCCGGGTAGATGAACAGCCATTTCCAGTCGAGCGCCACCACCTCGACCTGCAAGCGTTTCGCCGCAGGATCGACCTTGCGCTGCGCGTCCAGTCGCTCGATCGGGCGATAGGGGTCGAGCAGATGGGTGCTGGTCCAGGTGACCGCGCCCAGCGCGATGATGATCAGCAGCGGCGCGGACCAGATCAGCAGTTCCAGGCTGGTCGAATGGTCCCAGTCGGGATCATAGTCCGCCGCCTGCGCCTTGGCCCGATATTTCCACGCGAACCAGGCGATGGTGGCCATCACCGGCAGCACGATCAGCAGCATCAGGACGGTGGCGATCAGGATGAGATCGCGCTGCTGCATCGCAACATCGCCGGACGGGGCCATCACCACCCAGTTGCACGCACCCAGCGGCAGTAGCAGCAGGGGCGTGAATCGGCGCAGAAATGCGCGGCTTTTGGCGGGCTGACGAGCGATCATGGCCTCCGTCTAGTCAGGAAGTTACCGGGGCGACATTGGACCTTTTGTCCTATCCCTGCGCGGCTGCGAAATAGGGCATGGCTCTATTTGACCAAGGGGTGATTCGCCGTGCAACGAAGTGCGGCGGACAATCGTTCCCGCAGCATGAAGGCCCGTTCCACGCCATGACATCCGCGACGACTACGCCCAACGAAACGCAGGCGGAACATGACGTGCGCAATCTTCATGCACATGGTGGCAAGAAGATCGCGCCCGGCGAGATTGCCATCGGCGTCATCATCGGGCGGACGTCGGAGTTTTTCGACTTTTTCGTCTATGCTATCGCATCCTGCATCGTCTTTCCCGCCCATGTCTTTCCCTATCTGTCGCCGCTCATGGGCACGCTCTGGTCCTTCGCCATTTTCGCGCTGGCCTTTGTCACCCGGCCGATCGGGTCGTTCATCTTCATGGCGGTGGACCGGGCCTATGGCCGGGGGGTGAAGCTCACCATCGCCTTGTTCCTGCTGGGCGGATCGACCGCGGCGATCGCCTTCCTGCCCGGCTATGCGACGATTGGTCACGGCTCGGCGCTGCTGCTGGCGCTGTTCCGCGCGGGGCAGGGGGTGGCGCTGGGCGGCACATGGGATGGGCTGGCGTCCCTGCTCTCGCTCAACGCGCCACAAGGCAAGCGCGGCTGGTATGCGATGATGCCGCAACTGGGCGCGCCGCTGGCGCTGATCGTGGCGGCGGGACTGTTCGCCTTCTTCCTGTCCACCCTGTCGTCCGCCGATTTCCTGAGCTGGGGCTGGCGCTATCCCTTCTTCGTGGCGTTCGCGATCAATGTGGTCGCGCTGTTCGCCCGGCTGCGGATCGTCGTGACGGAGGAATTTTCGCGGCTGTACGAGACGCGCGAACTCCAGCCTTCGCCGGTCATCCCGACCATCCGCAGCGAGGGGCGCAATATCGTTATCGGCGCTTTTGCCCCGCTCGCCAGCTTCGCGCTGTTCCACATGGTCACCGTGTTCCCGCTGTCATGGATCGCGCTTTACACCGACCAGCCGCTGGAGCGCTTTCTGGTGATCGAGGCGATCGGCGCCTGCGTCGGCCTGCTGGCGATCATCGTGTCGGGCTTCGTCGCCGACATGATCGGGCGCCGCCGGTTGCTGGGCTATTCGGCGGTCGGCATCGGCTTCTTTGCCGTCGCTGCGCCGCTGCTGCTCAATGGCGGCGATCTGGGCGAGGTTGCCTTCATGGTGCTGGGCTTCATCCTGCTGGGCCTCAGCTTTGGCCAGTCATCGGGCGTGGTTGCCTCCAACTTCCGCACCGCCACCCGCTATACCGGGTCGGCGCTGACGTCGGACCTCGCCTGGCTGGTGGGTGCGGGTTTCGCGCCGCTGGTCGCGCTGGCGATTTCGGCGGAGTTCGGACTGGCCGCGTCGGGCGCCTATCTGCTGTCGGGCGCGGTGGTCACCGGCTTCGCGCTGTTCGTGAACAAGGAATTGGCGGGCAAGGACCGCTAGATTCTGATGACTTCAGGGTAAAATCCCAACTTCGCTCGAAACGAACGGATCAGGGGTTAGTCATCGCGTTCTAAACCGCGTTCCGCATCCGGGCCAGTGCCTTGCGGTCGAACCAGGCGCTGATGCCGCCGCGCGGGCGGAAGCGGGGGAGCCAGTCGGGATAGAGGCTGGCGAGGCGCGGGGGCAGGCCGTTGGGTCCCTCCCGCGTCATGATGTCCGACACGATGCGGTTCTGGAAGAAGCGCACCGAATAGTTGATCAGCCTCTTATACTGCATCCGCCAGGTCGAGGGGCGGAAGAAACTGACCTGTTCGCAGACGAAACCCGCGCCTTCGCAGGCGACCACGCGGGAAACGTCCCAGCCGCTATCCTTCTGCAAATCATTATGCGCCCAGGCCGCGACCAGCCCGTCGTCGCCGATCAGATCGTCGGGCAGGCGCAGGTTTCGCGCGCGGATCGCGGCGACAAAGCCGCCCGACAGCGCATAGAGATCGCCGAACAATCCGCCCTGCGTGCGCAAATCGCGGCGATAGGTCTCCGCCATACGGCCATTGACCGGCATCCCGGCAGCGGCATTGGCATGGGGGTGGGCGGCAAGGTCCGCGACCAGCGCGTCGATCGACCCGGCCTGTATCTCCGCATCGCCATCCATGAAGATGACCGCCTGCTCATCGCCGGTCAGCAGGTCGTGGACCAGATGGTTCCACGTCCGCGACTTGCCGCCCGCTATGATGTCATGAACGATGACATTGGCGCGTCCGCCCGCCGCTGCGGTCGCGCGCGACACGGTGGCGTCGGTCGTGCCGTTGACCAGCACATGAAACATCGTGTCCGCCCGGTCGAGCGGCAGCGACCCAAGGCAGGCGGCGATGCGCTTTTCTTCCTGATGGGCGAAGATGGCGACTGCGACGGGCATGGCGTTTTAGCGGAAATCCCAGCCCTGCTGGCCATGCTGGGCGGTGTCGAGGCCATCGGCTTCCTCCTGCGCGCTGACGCGCAGCGGCACGACCATCGACACGATCAGCGCGGCGATGGCGGTGCCGATCATTGCCCACAGCGCGACCACGACAAGGCCGATGCCCTGGCTGAGCAGCGCGGCGCTGAGGCTGACCGGCGTTTCATAGCCGACCCCGCCGAGCAGCGGCAGGACAAAGACGGGGAGCAGCAGGATGCCGGTCAGCCCGCCCAGCCCATGGACGACGAATATGCCCGCCGGATCGTCGATCCAGCGACCGGCCAGCCCATTGCCAAGACGGCAGACCAGTGCCGCGATGACACCGATCATCATCGCGCCGCCGGTGCCGACCAGCGCGGCGCTGGCGGAGATGGCGGCGATGCCAGCCAGAGCGCCGCTCAGAACGCCGGTGGCGCTGGTGCGCGCGCCCAGCAGCCGGTCGAGCAAGGCCCAGACCAGGGCAGCGGCGCAGGCGGCGAAATGATGGTTCAGGATAGCGGTCGCGGCGTCATCGGTCGCGCCCAATGCCCAGCCGCCGACCACGCCCGACAGGCCGATCCACAGCAAGGCACCGCCTGCCAGACTCAGCACCGGCGAGTGACCGGGATCGGATGCTTCGCGCCGCCGCCCGGCGATCAGCGCCAGCGTCAGCGCGGAAAAACCGGCGACGCCATGCACCACCAGCCCGCCGGCAAAATCCAGCACACCCATGTCCGCCAGCCATCCACCGCCCCAGACCGCATGGGCCACAGGCGCAAAGACCAGCAACAGCCAGAGCGGCGCAAAGCCGATCAGCCAGCCCAGCCGCGCCCGTTCCGCCACCGCGCCGGTCAGCAGGCAGGCGGCGAGTAGCGCCAGCGCCATCTGGAACAGGACGAAGGCGGATTCAGGCACCGTCATCCCCTCCCGCAACTGCCCCAGATTGGCGAGCAACAGGTTCGCGCCGCCGCCCAGCCAGGCGCTGCCCGGTGCATAGGCGATGGAATAACCCGCAATCGCCCAGACCAGCGACACGACCGCCGCCACCGCCGCGCCCTGCGTCATCACCGACAAAGCGTTGCGGACATTGACCAGCCCCGCATGGCGCAGCATCAGCCCCGGCAGCGCGGCCAGCAACACCAGCAGCGCGCACAGGATCATCCAGCCGGTATCGCCACTATCGGCGACGGCCACTTGCGCCAAGGCGGGCTGCGGCAGCGCGATGGCGGCAAACAGGGGCAGGGTCAGGGCAAAACGCATGGGATCATGTTCCGGCTTTACTAGGACGCTGGGGTTTATCGCGGGCGGGGTAAAGACTTCGATAAGCAGGACCATGGCGTTGGCGGCGGGCTTTGGCTAGGCTGGCGACATGAAGCTGGACATAGACAATATCGTCATCCTGACTGGCGCTGGCATTTCCGCCGAAAGCGGGCTTGCCACCTTTCGCGGGCCGGACGGATTGTGGGAGGGGCATCGGGTCGAGGATGTCTGCACGCCAGAGGCGATCGCACGCAATCCGGCGCTGGTGCATCGCTTCTATGATGAGCGGCGGGCGAAGCTGGGCGAGGTCGCACCCAATGCCGCGCATGAGGCGCTGGCAGCGCTCGACCGGGCGTGGCCGGGAGAATTGCTGATCGTCACGCAAAATGTCGATGACCTGCATGAACGGGCCGGGGCGAAGCGGCTGATCCATATGCATGGCGCGCTGCGGTCCGCCCTGTGCGTGGGATGCGGCAAGGCGGTGGCGTGGAGCGGACCGCTACCGCCCGGATCGATCTGCGATGGCTGCGGGCGAGCCAAGCTGCGGCCCGACATCGTGTTTTTTGGCGAAATGCCCTATGAGATGGACGCGATCGATGCTGCGCTGCGCCGCGCGGACCTGTTCGTGTCGATCGGGACATCAGGCGCGGTCTATCCCGCGGCAGGATTCGTCCAGACCGCCCGCCATGTCGGCGCGCGGACGCTGGAGCTGAATCTCGATCCGTCGGCGGGCAGTTACTATTTCGAGGAAACGCGGCTTGGCCCGGCCAGTGTGCTGGTGCCGGACATGGTGCGGGATTTGCTGGGGTAGGGGCGATTGGCGCTCACCCACCACATCCTCCCTTTTAAGGGGAGGTGGCAGGGCGCAGCCCTGACGGAGGGGTGTCGCGCTATCGAGAGGGCGACACCCCTCCACCACCAGCTACGCTGGTTGAATGGAGTCACGTGCCTCCATTCAACCCCCTCCCCTTGCAGGGGAGGATTTTGCCAACCCTCACAACCCGACCTCATTCTCCACCATGTCCGGCTCATCGTCGCGATAGAGGAGCATGACCGATCCGTCCTCGCCAGTCACCGCGCGGATGGGGAGGCTCAGCTGCAGGGCGGAGAGGAACTCGCGGCTGTCGCTGATGCGGAAGCGGCCGCCGATGCGCAGCGCCGATACGCGGGTGTCGCCGATCAGGATCGGGGCGGTGCGGTAGCGGTTGAATTCGCCGGTCGCCTGCTCGATCGTTTCGCCGTCCAGCTCGACCATCTGTTCGCGCCAGGCGGTGCGCTGGCCGACCAGTCGGGGGTCCAGCCGGGTGAGGGCGATGGTGCGCGGCTGGATCACCGCGCCGCTGCCTGCGCTGACCCGCTTCTGGACATTATCGCCCGAATGGACGGTGACGGTGCCATGGGTAACGGTCAGTTCGACGATCGACGGGCGCATCCGCACGTTGAAGGCGGTGCCGACCGCGCGGATGACGGCCGACCGCGCTTCGACGTCGAACGGGCGTTCGGCGTCGCGGGCGACGTCGAAGGATGCCTCGCCTTTCAGGATGCGGACCTTGCGGCCATTGTCGGTGAAACGGACTTCGGCTTCGCTGTCGCTGTTGAGGTGGAGGGTCGATCCATCCTCCAGCGCGATGTCGCGAATCTGGCCGATGCCGGTCTGGAATCGTTCGACTCCGCTGAAAGTGCGGACGGTGACGATGGCGGCGACGATGAAGAGCATGACCGCGACGGCGGCGGCGACCATGATGTTGCGCGACAGGCGGCGCTGCTGTTCTTCGCTGACGATCTGCGCCATTGGGGGCAGGGTGACGTCGGCGGCGGCGCTTTTCAGCCGCTCTGCCGCTTCCCAGGCGGCTTCGGCGCGGGCGAAGGCAACGGCGTGGCTTGGGTCAGCCTCGACCCATTCGCAAATGTCGGCTTCGTCCTGCGGGCTGGGGTCGCTGTTAAGCCTGGCCAGCAGGCGCGCTGCTTCCGCTTCGATCGCGGCCCTGGTCCCGCAGCTTGATTCTGGCCCCGACCCCTGCACGCTCGAAATCCGTTTCCTCACGTTCTGCCCAGGCCCGCATAACTATCGCGATGGCTTTGGCCAGATGTTTTTCAACAGTAGAAACGGATAGCGACATCTCCTCCGCTATTTCCAGCATCGATTTTTCGTGGATGCGGCGAAGAATAAAGACCCGGCGACATTGGACGGGCAGCGACTCGACGATGACCTGCACCTGACGAAGGGCTTCGCGGGCGTGCAATTGTGCCTCGATCGTGTTTTCGCCGCCCAATAGTTCCAGGTCAGCCATGGTTTCAAAGCTGACCACCTTGTTACGGCGGGCCGTGTCGATGACGAGATTGCGGGCGATGGTGAAGAGATAGGCCCGGCCCGTCGTCACATTTTCCCAGTTTTCCGTGGCATAGGCGCGGGCCAGGACTTCAGCGACCATGTCGTCCAGTTCATGGGTGGACGGCAATATGCGTCGCAAGCGGCCACGCAGCGCGGCTTCCTGTGGCAGGATGACGGTTTTGAACCATTCCAGTTTCGCGCGAACCCGATGCACGTTGACCCCCTATTTTGTCAGCCGCGCCTCTCCATGTTTTCTATCTGTCACAATTCAATCATGCTTGCAGGGGTCTGTCCAGCGGCGGAGTGGCCATATTTTAACGATCAAACAAAAAGGTTCCGCCACCGGGCATATAAGTTGTGGATATATCGCGTCCGGCGACACATTCGTCGGTCAGTCCGGCGGCACTTCCGCAGGCGCGCTGTCGGGCTGGTCATAATCGGGGCCGACCGGCGTGATCTCGTCCGGTTCGCTTACCGGCAATTCCTGCGGAGTCGCGGGCGCGGGGGTTTCATCCGGCGACTGTGGGTCAATGATGTCGGGCGGGGGTACGCCGTCGGGGCTGTTGGGGTCGGGCTGGGTGGCCATGTCTGCCTCTCTCTGCTAGGGAATGAACAGGTTACGCATAGGCCATCGCGCCGGTTCCGTCGCCCGACTCACTATCCCTTGCCCTTGCTCACGCTTTTCTCTATGCCGCGCCGACCGGCGACCGATGCGGGCGTGGCGAAACTGGTAGACGCGCCAGATTTAGGTTCTGGTATCGCAAGATGTGGGGGTTCGAGTCCCTTCGCCCGCACCAGTATGCCGCCCGCGGCAGCGCCATCGAAATTCAGCTGAAGAAAGCGTTTGAGAGAAGAGATGCAGACTGTCGAGACGTTGAACGAGGGCCTTAAGCGCGCCTACACTGTCACCATCACGTCGAAGGATATCGACGCGCGAGTGGAAAAGGAAGTGAAGGCCATGGCCCCGCAGGTGCGGATGCCCGGCTTCCGCCCTGGCAAGGTGCCCGCCAATCTCGTCAAGAAAATGCATGGCGAAGCGCTCCAGCGCGACGCGCTCAACAACAGCATTCAGGAAAGCATCCAGAAACTGATCGCCGACCAGAAGCTGCGTCCCGCGATGCAGCCCTCGGTCGAGCTGGACGAAGGCTTTGAATTCGGCAAGGACGCCGAAATCAAGGTCGCGCTGGAAGTGCTGCCCGAAATCGCGGCACCCAGTGTCGATGGCATCAAGCTGGAACGGCTGACCGTCGAAGTCGCCGACGCACAGGTGGATGAGGCCGCTGGCCGCATCGCCACGCAGCAGGGCGCGCTGGAAGAAAAGGGCGACGATCATGTCGCGCAGGACGGTGACACGCTGGTCATCGATTTCCTGGGCAAGGTCGACGGCGAAGCCTTTGAGGGCGGCGCGGCCGAGGACGTTAAGCTCAAGCTCGGCGCAGGCCAGTTCATCCCCGGTTTCGAGGAGCAGCTGGGCGGCGTGAAGAAGGGCGAAGAGAAGATCATCGAAGTGACCTTCCCCGAAGATTATGGCGCGGAGCATCTGGCCGGCAAGCTCGCCACCTTCGACATCAAGGTGAAGTCGATTCTGGACGGCGACAAGCCCAAGCTGGACGATGACTTCGCTAAGTTGCTGGGCCTGGAAGGTCTCGACCAGCTCAAGGATCTGCTCAAGGGCCAGATCGAGCAGGAACATAACGGCCTGACCCGCACCCACATGAAGCGCAAGCTGCTCGACCAGCTGGCCGCCGCCCATGATTTCGACGTGCCGCCGAGCATGGTCGAAGCCGAGTTCGAGCAGATCTGGCAGCAGCTTCAGCATGAAGCGACGCATGAGGAAGATCCGGCTGCGGCGATCGCCGAAATGGAAGCCGAGAAGGAGGATTATCGCGCCATCGCGGTGCGTCGCGTTCGCCTGGGCCTGCTGCTCTCCGAAATCGGCCAGGCCAACGGCGTGACCGTCAGCGACCAGGAAATGAACCGCCTGATCATGCAGGCCGCGCAGCAATATGGTCCGCAGGACCGTGAACGCTTCGTGCAATATGTCCGTCAGGACCCGATGGCCGCAGCCCAGCTGCGCGCGCCGCTGTACGAGGACAAGGTCGTCGACTTCCTGTTCGACAAGGCCGAAGTCACCGACCGCGCCGTGACCAAGGAAGAGCTGGAAGCGGCGATCGAAGCCGAAGATGGCGACATCAAGCCCCATGTCCATGGTCCAGGCTGCGGCCATGACCATGACGAAAAGCCCAAGAAGAAGGCCGCAGCGAAGAAGGCGGCTGCTGAACCCGCCGCCGAAGCCGAAGCGGTAGCCGAGGAAGCCCCCGCCAAGCCGAAGAAGGCCGCCGCCAAGAAGGCTGCCCCTGCCGAGGCGGAAGCCGAAGCGCCCGCCGCCGAAGCCGCTGCCGAGGAAAAGCCCAAGAAGAAGGCCGCTCCCAAAAAGGCCGCTGCCAAGGCTGAATAAGTCCGGCTGACAAGCTATGAAAAGCGCCCGGCTTCCGACAGGAGGCACGGGCGCTTTTCATTTCACAGGCGGCATGGCAGAGGAAATATTAACCCTGTCGGTCCATGCCGTTCGGCACGGAAAGCAGCAGGATCGTAAGGCCGATGAAGGAATTTCCCGCCATGACCAGCGACAGCGGGCTGGCAGTCCCGCGGATTGCGGTGATCCTGCCCTGCTATAATGAAGCAGGCGCGATCGTGCAGACGGTGGAGGATTTCCGCCGCGCGCTGCCCCATGCCGACATTTATGTGTTCGACAATAACAGCAGCGACGGCAGCCGGGATCTGGCGCGGGGGGCTGGCGCGATCGTCCGCCGCGTGACCCAGCAGGGCAAGGGCCATGTCGTGCGCCGCATGTTCGCCGATGTCGACGCCGACATCTATATCATGGCCGATGGCGACGCGACCTATGAGGCCGCCGCCGCCCCTGCGATGGTTGCCGCCATGCTGGAGGATAATCTGGACATGGTGGTGGGGTGCCGCAAGTCGCAGGCCGAGGAAGCCTATCGCCCCGGCCATCGCCTGGGCAACTGGGCGCTGACCAGCCTGCTCAAGCAATTGTTCGGGCGCAGTTTCACCGACATATTGTCGGGCTATCGCGTCTTTTCCCGCCGCTTCGTCAAAAGCTTCCCGGTGCTGTCGGCGGGCTTCGAGATCGAGACCGAGATCAGCGTCCACGCGCTCGAACTCGCCATGCCCGTGGCCGAAGTCGTCACCGCCTATGGCGCGCGGCCCGAAGGGTCGGTCAGCAAGCTTTCCACCTATCGCGACGGTTTCCGCATCCTGCGCACCATCTTCACCCTCTACCGCATCGAGCGGCCGATCCTGTTCTTCGGCGTTATTGCAGCCTTTCTGGCGGCGCTGGCGCTGGGCCTCGCCGCGCCGCTGATCGTCACCTATATGGATACGGGACTTGTGCCGCGCTTCCCGACTGCGATCCTTGTCACCGGCCTCATGATCCTGGCGACCCTTTCGGGCATGTGCGGCCTTATCCTCGATACCGTGGTGCGCGGACGGCGGGAGGTGCGGCGGCTGTCCTATCTCGGCTTTCGCGCGCCATCCGACTTCGCCCGGCGCGACTGATCCGGCTTCCTTCCCACACGCCCCCTTGAACCATTTGCCGTTTGTACCGATGTAGGGGGCGGGCAAAAGCACCTGACTGAAAGAGCAAAATGACCAACATCATGCATGATCCCATGGCCGCGCTGGTTCCTATCGTTATCGAGCAGTCGAACCGTGGCGAGCGCAGCTTCGACATTTTCTCGCGCCTGTTGCGTGAACGGATCATCTTCGTGACCGGCCAGGTGGAAGATCACATGGCCTCGCTGATCGTCGCCCAGCTGCTGTTCCTCGAATCGGAAAATCCGAAGAAGGACATCTGGATGTACATCAACTCGCCCGGTGGCGTGGTGACGGCGGGCATGGCGATCCACGACACGATGAAATATATCCGGCCCCAGGTCGGCACCGTGTGCATCGGCCAGGCCGCGTCGATGGGCAGCTTCCTGCTCGCCGCCGGTGAGCCGGGCAAGCGCATTGCGCTCGGCAATGCCCGGATCATGATCCACCAGCCATCGGGCGGCGCGCAGGGCATGGCGAGCGATATCGAGATCCAGGCCAAGGAAATCCTGCGTATCCGCCGTCGCCTGAACGACCTCTATGTCGAATATACCGGCAAGCCGCTTGAAGAGATTGAGCGGGCGATGGACCGCGATACCTTCCTGGAGGCCGATGAGGCCAAGGCCTTTGGTCTGGTCGATGAGGTGTTCAGCAAGCGTCCTGCGCTGCCCGAAGCCAGCGACACTTAAAGCCCATCTTTACCGGGGCGCGCTATTTTCACCCCTTGTGAAACCGGCGCGCCACGGTCTAGGATGAATATGGACCAGAATACCCGCGCCGGAATGCGGTTTTGGTGATTGTTGAACCGGCAGGGAAGAAAGATTGGCGAATGACTAAGCTTACCGGCTCCGATTCCAAGAGCACGCTCTATTGCTCCTTCTGCGGCAAGTCGCAGCATGAAGTGCGCAAGCTGATCGCTGGGCCGACCGTGTTCATCTGTGATGAGTGCGTCGAGCTGTGCAACGACATCATCCGCGAGGAGACCAAGGGCGGTCTCGTCGGCAAGAAGGATGGCGGCGTGCCGACCCCGCAGGAAATCTGCGATGTTCTGGACGATTATGTCATCGGCCAGAACCGGGCGAAGCGTGTCCTGTCGGTTGCGGTCCATAACCATTACAAGCGTCTGAACCATGGCAGCAAGCCGGGCGAGGTCGAACTGGCCAAGTCCAACATCCTGCTGGTCGGTCCCACTGGTTGCGGCAAGACTTTGCTGGCGCAGACGCTGGCCAAGACGTTCGACGTGCCCTTCACCATGGCCGACGCGACGACGCTGACCGAAGCGGGCTATGTCGGCGAGGATGTGGAGAACATCATCCTCAAGCTGCTCCAGGCGTCCGACTATAATGTCGAGAAGGCGCAGCGCGGAATCGTCTATATCGACGAAATCGACAAGATCAGCCGCAAGGCGGAAAATCCCTCCATCACCCGCGACGTGTCGGGTGAGGGCGTGCAGCAGGCGCTGCTCAAGCTGATGGAGGGCACGACCGCCTCCGTCCCGCCCCAGGGCGGGCGCAAGCATCCGCAGCAGGAATTTTTGCAGGTCGACACGACCAACATATTGTTCATCTGCGGCGGCGCCTTTGCTGGTCTGGAAAAGATCATCGGTGACCGTCTGGAAGCCAAGTCGATCGGTTTCGGTGCCTATGTAGCCGCGCCCGAAGAACGCAAGACCGGCGAGTTGCTGCGGTCGAGCGAGCCGGAAGATCTGCTGAAATTCGGTCTGATCCCCGAATTTGTCGGCCGCCTGCCGGTCATCGCGACGCTGGAAGATCTGGACGTGTCGGCGCTGGTCAAGATTTTGGGCGAGCCAAAGAACGCGCTGGTCAAGCAATATGGCAAGCTGTTCGAGATGGAGAATGTCGACCTCAGCTTCACCGACGAAGCGCTGGTCGCGATCGCCAAGAAGGCGATCGAGCGCAAGACCGGCGCACGCGGGCTGCGTTCCATCCTCGAAGCGATCCTGCTCGACACGATGTTCGACCTGCCCTCCATGCAGGGGGTGGGCGAAGTCGTGGTCGACAAGGATGTGGTCGCCGGCAAGAAGGAACCGATTCGCGTGTTCAGCGAAAGCGCGAAGCGAGCCGAGGACGCCGCCTGATTTCAGGCACGGCACTAGGCTGAAAAAGGGGCTGACGGGCAACCGTCGGCCCTTTTTCTTTAGCCATTTTCGCGATGGCACAAATATTCCTGCTGCGTTGCAAAATTGCACCACCGTTAAATAGCCACTCAAATTTGCCATAAAATATATATAAAACAATGATATAGTCTTGTATTACCCCTCGTCCGGCATGCCAAACTGCCGCTTTGTTCGCACCTGTGACATGGCCTGTTGTACATTGTAACAAAAGTGCAGCCATAGCATCACAGGGCCGTCGCCAGAGGCCGTCACAGGCGGCTCCGGCTTGCAAGAGCATAACAGCAGGGCGCGCCAGCGCCGCTCCTGAACAAGGGACAAAGGGTCATATGAAACAGTTTCTGATGTGCAGCGCCGCGATGATCGCCGTAGCCGCTCCCACCGCCGCCTTCGCCCAGTCGACCGGCTCGTCGGACTTTGAAGATAGCATCATCGTCACCGGTGCGCGCATCGACCAAGGTGTTGGTGGGATCAAGATCCCTGACTCACCCAAAGCAAAGGTGGTTTTGGGCCAGGAGATCATCCAGGCACAGCGCCCTGGCCAGTCGGTCAACGAAATCATCAACCTCGTACCGGGCGTCAGCTTCACCAACAACGATCCCTGGGGTTCCAGCGGCGGTAACTTCACCATCCGTGGTTTCGGCTCCGATCGTATCTCGCAGACGTTTGATGGCATCCCGCTCAACGATTCTGGCAACTATGCTGTTTACACTAATCAGCAAGTCGATCCCGAATTGATCGAAACCGTCAACGTCAATCTCGGTTCTACCGATGTGGACAGCCCGACCGCCGCGGCGGTCGGTGGCACTGTCAACATCAACACGCTCGAACCCAGCGATGATTATGGCGTCCTCGCGAGCGTCAGCTATGGCAACATCGTTGCCAATGGTTCGGGCGATCGTCCTTATTTCCGTATGTTTGGGGTCGTCAATACGGGCGATTTGACCGGTCATGGCACCAAGGCGTGGTTCTCTGCCTCGCGCGCGAAAAACGTCGCTGCCTATGCGAACTATGGCGATGTCTATAAGCAGCAATATAATGCCAAGATCTGGCAGGATATCGGCGACGATGGCGATTTCGTGTCGATCGCTGGTCACTACAACCAGAACCGTAACAATTTCGGCGGTTCCCCTTTCCGCGCCAACGCCTTCACGGGGGACAAGTCCGGCCGCTTCTACAATATCTCTGGCGGCTACCCCTGCACGGTCAGCCAGACCAGCGTGCCCAATTCCTGCGGCACTGATTTTGAACGGCGCTTCAACCCGTCCAATACTGGCAATGTTCGTTTGAACTCGAAGTTTACCCTCACCGAACGTTTGACCTTCTCGGTTGATGGTGCCTATCAGTATGTCAAGGCGAATGGCGGAGGCACGACCAGCGCTAACGAAGGCTTTTTCACTTCTGGTGGTCAGCTGTTCACTGGCAACTATAATGGCCAGTTCTATTTCGGCCGTGACTTGAACGGGGATAACGCGATTGGCCGGGTAACTGTGCTCCAGCCCAGCCAGACTAACACGCGTCGCTGGATTGGCATTGCCAACCTTGCCTATGAAATCGACGATAGCAATCGCGTACGTTTATCGTACAGCTACGACCGTGCGCGTCATCGTCAGACGGGTGCAGCGGGCGCTCTGGACGCCGGTGGTACGCCGCTGGATGTGTTCTCGATCAACGATCCCCTGACCGACGCGGCTGGCAATGTGCTGCAAAAGCGTGATCGTCTGTCCTATGCGACGCTGCACCAGATCGCGGGTGAATATCGCGGCCAGTTTTTTGACGATAATCTGACCGTTCTTATCGGTGGCCGCATTCCTTATTTCACGCGCGACCTGAACCAAAATTGTTTCACGACGAGCACTGGCGGTTTCGTCAACTGCGTGCCGAGCGATCAGATTGCGGCCTATACCGCCGCCAATCCGTATAGCTTTAACAGCACGACCGGCCGGGCCAGCGGATCGGCATTGCCGCAGGCGCGCAAGCTGAAATATGACAAGTTCCTGCCTAATCTTGGTGCAACCCTCAAGATTACGCCGGAAATCAGCCTCGCAGGCAGCTATGCCAAGAATATTTCGGTTCCCAGCACCGACGCGCTCTACAATGCCTTCTCCTTCCCGGCGGGCAGCGAAGAGGCAAAGCGTGTCGCCGAAACGTCCGACAGCTTTGACGCCGGCGTACGTTATACCAGCGCCAAGGTGCAGGCCGCTGTCACCGGTTGGTATTCGGAATATAAGAACCGTCTGATCACCGCTTATGACATTGACGGCAATGCCACGACCGCGAACCTTGGTCCGGTGAAGAAATATGGCGTCGATGCCAGCATTTCCTACAGCCCGATCGAACAGTTCACGGCCTATGTGTTTGGTTCCTACATCAAGTCGGAAATCCAGAACGACGCCATCACGTCCAGTTGTGCTGCGACCAGCGACATTGCGTTGGCGGGGCTGTGTTATGTGCAGGATGGGACCGCCTATCTGCGCACATCGGGCAAGCGCGAGCGTGAAGCGCCGAAATATCTGTTTGGTGGCCGTATGCAGGCCAATCTGGGCGACCTCACCATGGGCGTTCAGGCCAAGCGGACCAGTTCGCGCTATCTCAACGACATCAATGGCGAGATTCAGAGCGTCACCACTGGTACGACCACAAGGCTGATCTTCCCCGGTGCCAAGTTCGCGGCCTACACAATCGTCGATCTCGACATTCGCTACTCGCTCGCCAGCCTCGGCATGGAAAAGGGCGCGATCCAGCTGAACGTCAGCAACCTGTTCGACAAATTCTATGTCGGCTCGTTCAGCGGCGGTCTGGACACGCTGGCCAGTTCGTCGTCGGCATTTGTGAACTTCGGTTCGCCACGTGCGATCAGTGCTTCGCTGATCGTGGGCTTCTGATCCGACCGATCAACCGATAAATGAAAAGGGCGGGGAGCAATTCCCGCCCTTTTTCATTTGAGGCACCCATCCAGCCCGTCGCGCTGGACCGCGCCGATCCGGGCGGCGATGGTGTTGCCATAGCGGCGGGTAAAGCCGCTGGGGGCTACGGCGGCGCGGCGTTTGGGGAGGGGCAGGATCGCGGCGATGCGGGCGGCCTCGCCGCGGGTCAGGCGTCCGGCGCCATGTTTGAAATAGCGGATCGCGCCCGCCTGAACCCCATAGGTACCGATGCCGGTCTCCGCGACGTTCAGATAGACTTCCATGATCCGCCGCTTGCCCCAGATCGCCTCGATCAACATGGTGAACCAGGCTTCAAACCCCTTGCGGACGAAACCGCCGCCCTGCCACAGGAACACGTTTTTGGCCGTCTGCTGGCTGATCGTCGATCCGCCGCGCACCCGGCCGCCACTGGCGTTATGGATCGCTGCCTTGGCGATGGCGTCGACATCGAAACCATGATGGGTGCAGAATTTGCCATCCTCCGCCGCAATTGCCGCCCGCGCCATGTCGGGGTCGATCTCGTCCAGGCTCATCCAGTCCTTGGTAATGCCATTGGGGTCGAGCAACATGGTCATCGTCACCGGCGGGGGCACGAAACGGTAGAGTGTCACCATCAGCAACGAGAGGATGATGAAGCCGATCAGGATTTTGAACGGAATGCTGATCCAGCGTGAACGGCGGCGGGGGGAGGCGGGTTTGGCGGTCATGCCGCCAGCGTAACGCGCCCGGTGGCTTCCGCTCAAGCGGGGAAGCCACAAAAAAAGACGCCGGAATCGCTCCCGACGTCCTTTCAATTTCTTTCCGACCGATCAGGCGGCGGCGAAGCGGGCCATCTGGCTGAGCTTGTCGCCTGCAATCCGCATCATCGCCTTTTGCAGCTTCTCGAAAGCGCGCACCTCGATCTGGCGGACGCGCTCACGCGACACGCCATAGACCTGGCTCAGTTCCTCCAGCGTCTTGGGCTCTTCGGCCAGACGCCGTTCGGCCAAGATGTGCTTTTCCCGGTCGTTGAGGTCGGTCATCGCTTCGACCAGCATTTCATGGCGCTGGGTGCGTTCCTGTTCGTCAGCGACGCGCTCGTCCTGCAACGGATCAGTGTCCTGCAACCAATCCTGCCACTGACCGTCGCCATCCTCGCGCATCGGGACGTTGAGCGACGTGTCGCCGCCCATCGCCATGCGACGGTTCATCGACACGACATCCTGTTCGGATACGCCAAGGTCAGTCGCGATCTTGGTGACGTCCTCCGGCTTGAGGTCGCCATCCTCGAACGCTTCGATATTGTTCTTCATCCGGCGCAGGTTGAAGAACAGCTTCTTCTGCGACGCGGTGGTGCCCATCTTGACCAGCGACCAGCTGCGCAGGATGAATTCCTGGATCGAGGCGCGAATCCACCACATGGCATAGGTCGCCAGGCGGAAGCCACGATCAGCCTCGAACTTCTTGACGCCCTGCATCAGGCCGATATTGCCTTCGGAGATCAGTTCGCTGACCGGCAGGCCATAGCCGCGATAGCCCATCGCAATCTTTGCCACCAAACGCAGATGCGAGGTTACCAGCTGGGCTGCGGCCTCAGGATACTGATGCTCCTCATACCGCTTGGCGAGCATATATTCCTGCTCTGGGGTCAGAAGCGGAAATTTGCGGATTTCCGACAGATAGCGGTTGAGGCTGGCTTCACCGCCCAGCGCTGGAACCGCGGGGACATTGCTCGTCTTGGCCATGTCGCTTCACCTTTCCCTTTCATGCGCGGCGGGACCCAGAAGAGGCGTCCGAACCACCGTCGCAAACTTGTTCATGTCTATACGTGGAGCTGGCTTAACAGTTCCTGCATATCGGCAGGGAGTGCACTTTGGAACATAAGCCGTTCGTCCGTTACCGGATGTATGAACCCCAGGCTTTTGGCGTGCAATGCCTGCCTTTTGAAACCCAGTGTTTCCAGTATTGATTTGAAACCTTTTCTTTCTCTACCGTAAACCGGATCACCGATCAAGGGGTGCCCGATATGGTGCATATGGACGCGGACCTGATGGGTGCGGCCGGTTTCCAGCCGACATTCCACCATGGCCGCGTCGCGCAGTCGTTCGATCGTGCGATAATGGGTGATCGCATGTTTGCCGCGTCCTTCGCGATGAACCGCCATCTTCTTTCGATCAGCGTCGGATCGGCCGAGCCAGGCATCGATCGTGCCGGAGCCGGGCAGGGGGTGGCCATAGACGATAGCGGCATAGAGTCGTTCTATACTGTGATCCTTGAACTGGCGCGCCAGCCCGTCATGGGCCTTGTCCGATTTGGCGACGACGAGCAGGCCGGACGTGTCCTTGTCGATGCGGTGGACGATGCCGGGGCGGGCGACACCGCCAATGCCCGACAACTGCCCGTGGCAATGATGCAGCAGGGCGTTGACCAATGTGCCGTCCAGATTGCCCGCGGCGGGATGGACCACCAGCCCGGCGGGCTTGTCCACCACGATCAGGTCGGCATCCTCATGCACGATGGCGAGCGGAATATCCTGCGCCACATTGTCCAGCGCTACGGGGGCGGGCAGGGTGATGGCGAAGCTCTGGCCGGTCGCGACCTTGATGGTCGTGCCGATCTTGATCGACTGGCCGGTCGATCGGACATGGCCATCGTTGATCAGCGCCTTCAATCGCTCCCGCGACAGGTCGGGCAGCAGGTCGGCCAGCGCCCGGTCGAGCCGCATCCCGTCCTGCGCCTGCGCGATTGTCGCTTCGATGATGGAAACCCCCGGACCCATTGGTTAGGGATGTAGGGATGTCGGTCACAATATCAAGGATGCTGCTGGACCAGATCCAGGCGATTGCGGCCGCGGATCGGGCGGAGGTGTGCGGATTGTTGCTGGGCGCGGCGGGGCGAATCGACGCCATCGCGCCTGCCGCCAATGTCGCGCCTGACCCGGCGCGCCATTTCGAGCTGGACCCGGTGGCGCTGATCGCGGCGCACCGGGTGGCGCGGGCGGGCGGGGCGCAGATTATCGGCCATTATCACTCGCATCCGTCGGGGGTGGCAGTGCCATCGGCCACTGATGCTGCCTGCGCCGCGCCGGACGGGAGCCTGTGGCTGATCGTAGCGGGGGCAGATGCGCGGCTGTGGGTGGCGCAGGGGGATGGTGCGGCAGGCGTGCGCTTCGCTCCGGCGACGCTGCGGGTCGAGTGAACGAAAGGCGGCGCGACGGGGTTGCATCGCCCGGCGTGGCAGCGCATTAGCCAGTCAGGCCATCCTTGATATTCACAAAAATTGGCGGCGCAGACCCTGACATGACCCACCCCATCGACAGCATCGAATTTGCCAGCCTTCTCTGTTCGCGCCTGTGCCACGACCTTTTGAGTCCGGTCGGCGCGCTCAACAACGGCCTGGAACTGATGGCGGACGAGACCGATCCGGACATGCGCCAGCGCTGTCTGGACCTGCTGGCCGACAGCGCGCGGACGTCCGCCAACAAGCTTAAATATTTCCGCCTCGCCTTCGGCTCTGCCGGGGGGTTTGGCGACGCGGTGCCACCGCATGAGGCGCGCGTCGCGATCGAAGGGATGTTCGCCGGGACTGGCCGGGTCAAGGTCGGCTGGATGGTCGAGGAACAGATGCTGGGCAAGTTGCCGGTCAAGGTGCTGCTCAACCTGGCGCTGATCGTGGGCGACGCACTGGTGCGTGGTGGACAGCTGGATATTGGCGCGGAGAAGCGGCCGGGCGTGACCGAAATCGTCGTGCGCGGCGAAGGACCGAAGGTGGTACTGGACCCCGATCTGCGCGCGGCGCTGGCGGGGACGCTGCCGCCTGAAGGGCTGGCGTCGCGTACTGCGGCGGCATGGATGGTGCGGCAGCTGGTGACCGGCGCGGGCGGCGAGATTGCGCTGTCGCCACCGGGTGAGCCGGTGCTGCTGTTCGGGGCGTCTATTCCCGGTTGAGGGATGGGCGGGCCGAGACGACCAAACCTCCGTTCACCCTGAGCCTGTCGAAGGGCTGTACTTCTTAGAGCGCGATGACCTCAAATTGCCTCTCTCAGCCTCCGTTCGTTTCGAGCGAAGTCGAGAAACGGTAGCGCGCGGTTTCTCGACTTCGCTCGAAACGAACGGATCGAGGCAAAGTTATCGCACTTCAAGTAGAAGGGTGAGGCATCGTCAGGCTCAGCCCAAACGGGTGTAAGGGGTCAGACGAATATCAATCCTCTTCGTCCAGAACCTTCTCGACCGGCGGATGAAGCCGCAACCGCGTTACGCGGCGGCCATCGCTGGCCAGGATTTCCAGTTTCCAGCCGCTTTGTTCATGGTCGAGTATCTCGCCTGGTTCCGGTACGCGGCCCGCGATGATGAAGGCCAGGCCGCCCAGCGTGTCGACATCTTCGTCGATGTCGCCCAGCTTCTCGTCAATTTCCTCGGCCACATCGTCCAGTTCGGCGCGGGCGTCGGCTTCCCACAGGCCGCCTTCAAGCGGCACCAGCATCGCTTCGGGCGCGTCGTCATGCTCATCCTCGACGTCGCCGACGATTTCCTCGACCAGATCCTCGAAGGTCAACAGGCCTTCGGTGCCCGAATATTCGTCCAGCACGATGGCCAGATGGGTGCGCTTGGCGCGCATTTCGGCGAGCAGGTCGAGCGCGCCCATGCTTTCAGGCACATAGAGCGGCTGGCGGATCAGAGGGGCCAGCGTATCGGGCACCGGTGACTTGCCCGCCAGGATCGCGAAAGCATCGCGGATATGGACCATGCCGACGATGGTATCGAGCGTATCGCGATAGACAGGGATTCGGCTGTGGCCCGCTTCGGCGAACAGGGCGGCGAGATCGGCGAAGCTCGCTTTCTCCTCAATCGCTATGATATCGGCGCGGGGAACCGCGACATCATCGACCGTATGTTCGGAAAAATGGAGCAGGTTGCGGACCATCTGGCGCTCGATCGCCGACAGGTCTCCCTTGGCGGGCGGGGATGCGCCCTCGTCCTGCTCCTCCTCGTCATATTCGTCGAGCGCTTCTTCCAGTTCCTGCCGCAGGGTCGTGGATTCGCCATCGCCGAACAGGAGCGCCTTTATACCGCTCCATAAACCGCCTTCATTACTACTGTCCGATTCCTTGGAACCGTTGCCGTCCTTCGGGCTGCCCTCAGCCATAGTTAGTCCTATACCCCTGATATAATTCTATCCCCGTAGGGATCGGAAAGGCCAAGGCTGGCCAGCGCCGCAATTTCCAGCGCTTCCATCGCCTCGGCCTCATTGTCGTCCATATGATCATATCCAAGCAAATGAAAAGTCCCGTGGATAATCAAATGCGCGGCATGATCGGCGATCGAGATGCCCTTGTCGGTCGCTTCGGCGGCGCAGACCCCCTCCGCCAGCACGATGTCGCCCAGCAACACCTCGCCATCGTCGGTGTTCGACGTGCCTTGCAACAGGTCGGCCTGCACCATCGGGAAGGACAGGACGTTGGTGGGCTTGTCCTTGTCCCGATAGGCGCGGTTCAGTTCATGCACTTCCTCATCGCTGGTCAGTTTGACCGCGACTTCATACAGCGCCTCGTCCGTGGCGAAGGCGGCATAGGGGCTGTGGGTGATGGCGGCGAACACCGCGCGCTGGGCGAGCAGTTCCCAGTCGGTGCCGGGCCAGCCGGTGTCATGGAGAACGGCGACGTCAATCATTGAACGAACTTTCCTCCGTTCAGTGCGAACGGATAATTTTTTGGCCTAAGCATCCGGCCCCTCATAAGCCTGCACGATCCGGCCGACGACCGGATGGCGCACGACGTCGCCGATGCCGAACGGCACCATCGCGATGCCCTCCACCCCGTCCAGCCGCGCGACTGCGTCAGCCAGACCCGACGCGCCCGGTTGCGGCAGATCGACCTGCTTGGGATCGCCGCAAATGACCATGCGGCTGCCTTCGCCAAAGCGGGTGAGGAACATCTTCATCTGGGCGATGGTGGTGTTCTGCGCCTCGTCCAGCACGATGAAGGCATTGGCCAGCGTCCGCCCGCGCATGAAGGCGAGCGGGGCGATCTCGATCTCGCCGGATGCGATCCGCCGCTCGACCTGCTCGGCGGGCAGCGTGTCGTAGAGCGCATCGTAGATCGGGCGGAGATAGGGATCGACCTTCTCCTTCATGTCGCCGGGCAGGAAGCCCAACCGCTCGCCTGCCTCGACAGCAGGGCGCGAGAGGATCAGCCTGTCGACCGATCCGGTGATGAGCTGGCTGACGGCTTGCGCTACCGCCAGATAAGTCTTGCCCGTGCCTGCCGGACCCAGCGCGAAAATGATGTCGTTCCGGTTCAGCGCCTCCATATAGGTGACCTGGGTAGCGGAGCGGGGGACGATCGTTTTCTTGCGGGTGCGGATCATCACCGTAGGTGGTTCGGCCACGTCATGGCGGATGATGCCGTCCAGCGTCGGTTCGGACGACATGGCGATCACTGCCTCGACCGCGCCGGCGTCAATCTGTTGTCCCGCGACGATGCGGTTATAGAGACCGGTCATGACGTCGCGGGCGCGGGCGGCGGCTTCCGCCTCGCCCTCGATCTGCAACTTGTTGCCGCGCGCGGCGATATAGACGCCCAGCCGGTTTTCGATCGCGACCAGATTCTGGTCATATTGGCCGAACAACGTGCCCAGCAGATGCGGCTTTTCAAAAGTGACTTCGAGCCGCGCGCGTTCGGCAATGTCGGTACGGGGGTGGTGCGGTTTCTTGCCCATTTAAAAGCCTCCCTTGCTCGTCATGCATCTCGTGAGGATCGGCCGGAGCCGTAAATCGGGGAGATGGCGTCCCACGGGTGCGGGAATGACGAGGCTTTGGTTCAAGCGGCTTTCCTCCTGCTATATTCGCCGGCCAGACTATTGGGACCGGCGCTGATGATGTCGACGTCTATCATGTCACCGATCGCATTGTCGGGCGCGGTGACGTGAACCGATTGCAGCCAGGGCGTCTTGCCGATCAGCTGGCCGGGGAAGCGGCCCTTGCGTTCCAGCAAAATGGCGGTGCGGCGACCGACCGTGGCGGCGTTGAAATCGACCTGATGCCGGTTGATCGCAGCCTGAAGCCGGGCAAGGCGATCGTCCATGACATCGGCGGCCACCTGACCGTCCATGTCGGCGGCAGGGGTGCCGGGGCGGGGGCTATATTTGAACGAATAGCATTGGGCATAGCCCACGGCATCGACGATCCGCAGCGTATCGGCAAATTCTTCTTCCGTCTCACCGGGAAAGCCGACGATGAAGTCGCCCGATACCGCAATGTCCGGGCGGACCATGCGCACCCGTTCGATCAGGCGCAGATAGCTCTCGACGCTGTGGCTGCGGTTCATGGCTTTCAGGATGCGGTCATTGCCCGACTGCACGGGCAGATGGAGGAAGGGCATCAGCTTGTCGATTTCGCCATGGGCGGCGATCAGGCCGTCGCTCATGTCGTTGGGATGGCTGGTGGTGTAGCGGATACGCTGGAGCGCCCCGATCTTCGCCAGTTCGCGGACCAGCCCGTCCATGCCCTGCGCGCGGCCCTTGTCGTCCTCCCCGGTCCAGGCGTTCACATTCTGGCCCAGCAGCGTGATTTCCTTGACCCCGCCATCGACCAGCGCTTTCGCCTCGTCAATGATCGCGTCCCAGGAGCGGCTGATTTCCGCGCCGCGCGTGTAGGGGACGACGCAATAGGTGCAGAATTTGTCGCACCCTTCCATGATCGTCAGGAAGGCGGTGGGCCGCGCCTGCTTGGTGCGGGCGGGCAGGGCGCCGAATTTGGAGGCGGCGGGCATGTCGGTATCGACCGCCGCTTCGCCGCGACCGGCCTTTTCGATCAGGTCGGGCAGGCGGTGATACGCCTGCGGGCCGACGACGATGTCCACGGTCTTGGCGCGGCGGCTGATCTCGCTTCCCTCCGCCTGCGCGACGCAGCCAGCGACCGCGATCATCGGGCGGCTGCCATCTTCGCGAGTCATCCGGCCAATGTCCGAATAGACTTTGTCCACCGCCTTTTCGCGGATGTGGCAGGTGTTGAGAATCACCAGATCGGCGTCATTTCCGTCCGTAGCGGCAGTCATGCCACGCTCGCCCAGCATCTCGGCCATGCGTTCGCCATCATAGACGTTCATCTGGCAGCCGAAGGATTTGACGTGGAAGGTGGCCGGAGTCTTGGGCGGTAGGGGACGATTCATGGCCCAGCTATACAGGCGGCAGGGGGGTAGCGGAAGGCCGATGCTGCGTTGCGGCGCTATCGGGCGCATTTTGCGCGATGCTGGCCGCTATCGCGTCGCGCGCGGTGGCGGCGATGACCTTGCGGTCGGCGCAGTCGGCCGGATCGAACGGCGCCAGGAAACGCAGCATGACGTCCAGTCGCCCCTTGCGTCCCAACACACGCCAGGCGTTGGTCCCGGCCGGTTCGTCGCCATGCCAGGCGATGGCGGCAGTCGTCACGCCATAGTCGATATGCACCGGCTGGATCAGCACCGCGCGCGGCGGCGGCAGCAGCACGGCGAGCAGCGACGGCTTGAATGGCAGTAGTCCGCTGCCGTCGCTGGTCGTGCCTTCGGGAAACAGTGCGACCGGTTGATGACCCAGCATCGCGGCACGCAGCGCGTCAATTTGCCCAGACAGGGCGCCGCGCCGTTCGCGGGCGACGAACAATGTGTTGTTCTGGGCTGCCAGCCAGCCGACGATAGGCCAGCGGGCAATGCCGTCATGCGCGACAAAGGCTGCGCCGGTTGCGCCGCCCATGACGAGGATATCGATCCAGCTGACATGGTTGGCGAGCAGGAACATGTCGCCGCCATGCGGCTGCCCCGCGATCTGCACCCGCACGCCCACAGCGCGCGCGGCCAGTGCCAGAAAGCGGCGCGGCCAGGGCGATCGGCGACGCAGGGCGCGCCAGAACAAATGGGGAAGCAGGCACGCCAGCAGGCTGGCAATCAGCGCTGCGATGCGCGTCCAGCGGCGGAGGGGTGCCAGCGCGTCAGTTCTTCCGATCGAGGGCGACGCCGTACAGTTCCATGCGATGATCGACCAGCCGGAAGCCCAGCTTTTCGGCGATCTGCTTCTGCAACTGTTCCAGTTCGGGGTCGACAAATTCGATGACATTGCCGGTTTCGACGTCAATCAGATGGTCGTGATGCGATTCGGGCGCGGCTTCATAACGGGCGCGGCCATCGCCAAAATCATGACGCTCCAGAATGCCGGCCTCCTCGAACAGGCGCACCGTGCGATAGACGGTGGCGATCGAAATGCCGGGGTCGATGGCGGCGGATCGCTTGTGCAGTTCCTCGACATCGGGATGGTCGGAAGCATCGCTCAGCACCTGGGCGATCACCCGGCGCTGTTCGGTGATGCGCAGCCCCTTTTCATGGCACAGGGCTTCGACGTCGATCTTGCGGTTCATGGAGTCTCGCTGGCTTTAGAGGTGCGGACAGTCAAGCAAAGCCTAACGGCTTTTCCCGTCGCGTAAAGGGGCACATGGCGTCATGTGCCCCCCGACGCAAGACTGTTCCGTCAGCCGGGCGGATTACTTCGCGGCGCTGCCCGTGCGGCGACGCTTGGTGCCCAGGCCAATCTTCTTGGCCAGCGTGCGACGCTGTTCGGCATAGTTGGGAGCGACCATCGGATAGTCGAGGGGCAGACCCCACTTGGCGCGGTAGTCGTCGGGCGTCATCTGATAATGGGTCATCAGGTGGCGTTTGAGCATCTTGAGCTTCTTGCCATCTTCCAGGCAGATGATGAAATCCGGCTTGATCGACGAACGAACCGAAACAGCGGGTTCGGGTTTTACGTCTGGCACGGTGATCGGTTCGCTCAGCCCTGACAATGCGGCATGGACATTCTGGATCAGAGCGGCGACATCAGAGACTGACACGCTGTTATTGGAGACATGAGCGGCGACAATGTCGGACGTCAAAGTAATGAGCAGTTCGCTCTGGGCGGATTCGATTTCCATTGTCCTGTATCCTGTAAGGCTATTGTTGTGCGACCCGTCCTACGAGATTCATTTCAGGAACGGTACATATGCGCTAGACCTTGCCAGACATTTTCGCAAGAGCATATGGGGTCAAGCCAGCATGTCGATGCGAAAACTCAGAGCATCATATAGTTGTCCATCATTGCCGCGATAGTAACCGGGGCGACGATGTACATATTCAAAGCCTGTTTTCTCATAGAGATGGATGGCATTGTTGCTAGCGCGCACTTCCAAATTCATGGACGTGATGCCCCTGCGGCGGGCCGTCCGCAAACTATCGCGTAGCAACGCTTCGCCAATGCCACGTCCGCGCCAGGCCGGGTCGACCGCCAGCAGCAGCAATTCACATTCGTCCAGCACGGATCGCACCAGCGCAAAGCCCAGGGGCGCCGCGTCCACGCGCGCGATCGTCAGCCAGGTGCCGGGCATCATCATGACGCCCGCGAGTTGCGGCAATGTCCATGCCTCGCCAAAAACCGGATCGAAGGCGGGCTCCATCACCGTCATTGCATCGGCCATCGCGTTGCGCTCGCTCTGGTCATAGGTGTCGAGGACGAGGCCAGGCATCATGACGCCGCGCGCTCCGCCATTGTCTGCGCATCCGCGCCACGACCATATATCGGCGTTGCGGGCAGGGCGGGCAGGGCGGCGATCAGCCCATAGTCCGCCGCATCGGGATAGAGATTGGCTGCTGCACCGTGGCCGCGCGCGGTCACCAGTGCTTCCGCACCGGTGCCATAAAGGGTGGCGATCTCAAGCTCAGTCGCCAGAGAGGCGATGGCAGTCGATGCGATCGGCGTTGTAGCCTTCAAGCCATCGGGGGTGAAGCATTGCCAGAAGAGTTCGCCATGGCCGCCGGTGATGGTGACGGCGATCGGTTCGTTGCCGGCATGGATTTGCGCGGCTTGCGCCGCGATCAGCGACGGGGCACTATATCCCCGGAGCGGCAACCCCCAGGCCAGCGCCAGAGCGCGCGCGGCGGCGATGCCGATGCGCACGCCGGTGAAGCTGCCGGGGCCGACATTGACGGCAATGGCGTCCGCGCGACCGCCATCGGGCAGAGCGGCAATAGCGGGTAGCAGCGCTTCGGCATGACCGCGCCCGACAATCTCATGGAAGCGCGCGACTGGCACTCCATCTTCCAGCAGCGCCACGGACAAAGCCTGTGTCGCGGTGTCAATCACCAGCAGGCGCAAACGATACTCCCCTCAAGATTCCTCTTGCGGTTAGTCGATCCGTCGCGATTTGCCAAATGGTGGAACGGACAGGGGCAGACGATCAGACCGCGCGCACTTCCGTGACTTCGGGAACATAATGTTTGAGCAGTTGCTCGATCCCGTTCTTCAGCGTCGCGCTGGAAGATGGGCAGCCCGCACAGGCGCCCTGCATCTTGAGGAAAACGGTGCCCTTGTCGAAGCCGCGATAGATGATGTCGCCGCCGTCATTGGCGACGGCGGGGCGGACGCGGGTGTCGATCAGATCGCGGATTTGCGCGACGATCTCGGCATCCTGGGGGTCATCGCCAAAACTGTCATCGTCCAGAGGCACGCTGATGTCGGCAGCTGACCCCGGCGCGAACAGCGGCATGTTGGCGGAAAAATGCTCCAGCAGAATCGACAGCACGTCAGGCTTGACGTCGCGCCATTCCGATCCGGGCGCGATCGTCACCGAAATGAAGTCACCGCCAAAGAACACGCCGGTGACATCGCCCAGTCCGAACAGCGCATCGGCGAGCGGAGACGCTTCGGCCTCTTCAGGCGTCGCAAAGTCGCGCGTTCCATTGCCCATGACCGCCTGGCCGGGGAGGAATTTGATGGTCGCCGGATTGGGCGTGAGTTCGGTCTCGATCAGCATGGCCGCTATGTGGAGATTTGCGGGGGCAAGATCAAGCGTTTCGGGAACTTCGCTGGCGGCCATCGATTATTCGGGATGACCCAGCAGGAGAGATAAAATGGCAACGGAAAAAGATATTCGCGAACATTTCTGGAGCGATATGACGAAAAGCCCCTATTTGATGGTGGGGTTGAACAATAGTCACGAACATAGTCTGCCGATGACGGCGCAGCTTGATCCTGACGCTGATCATTGCTTCTGGTTCTATACGTCGCGCGACAATCGCCTGGCCCCTGGCGGCCCGGCCATGGCCCAGTTCGCGGCCAAGGATCACGGCCTGTTCGCCTGCATCAACGGCACGCTGGTCGAGGAAAGCGATCCGGCGGTGATTGATCGCTACTGGTCCAAACAGGTCGAGGCCTGGTATGAGGGTGGCCGCAACGATCCCAATTTGCTGATGCTGCGCTTTGACCTGGGCACGGCGGAAATCTGGCTGGCTGACCTGTCGCTGACCGGGGTGTTCAAGATGCTGTTCGGCGGTGACGTCGCCAAGGAAATGGAATCCAAGCACGCCGAAATTTCGCTGTAAATGCCCCATCATTCTCGCGGCCGTGCCATCCCGCACGGCCGCTTGCTATTTGCCTGCATCTTCGCCATATGCGTTGCAGCGCAGCAGAGGGACCATGACGGTCCCACAGCGATTGGCAGCGTGATCGTCCGCAACCTGGGTGGCTGAAACAGCCGCACAAGGACCACGGACCGGCCAATGAGAGTCTGCGCCAAGCTTGAGGCTTCCCTTTTCACGCGGGTCGTTTCGTAACCCGCCTCGCGCCCTTCCTGCATCCGCAGAGCAAGTTGGCGCCAAGGCCCACTTGTGAGTTTTTCAATGCAATTCAATGACTTTGGTCTGGCTGAGCCGATCATGAAGGCGCTCGCCTCCAAAAATTACGTTACCCCCACGCCAATCCAGGAAAAGGCGATCCCCGTCCTGCTGGAAGGCAAGGATCTGTGCGGCATCGCCCAGACCGGCACCGGCAAGACCGCAGCCTTTGCGCTGCCCAGTCTGGATTATTTCGCGCGTAACCCCAGGGCGACGCCGATCAAGGGCTGCCGGATGCTGGTGCTGGCCCCGACCCGCGAACTCGCCGCGCAGATCGCGCAGAGCTTTCGCGATTATGGCCGTTTCCTGAAATTGTCGGTGGAAACCGTGTTCGGCGGTGTGCCGATCGGCAAGCAGATCCGTGCGCTGGCGGGCGGCGTCGATGTCGTCGTTGCGACGCCCGGCCGCTTGCTCGACCTGATCGAGCAGCGCGCGCTGACCATCAAGGACACCGAAATCTTCGTACTCGACGAAGCGGACCAGATGATGGACATGGGCTTCATCCAGCCCCTGAAGCGCATCGCCAAGATGCTGCCGGCTGATCGCCAGAACCTGTTTTTCTCGGCCACCATGCCCAAGGAAATCGAGGCGCTCGCCGCCCAGTTCCTGAACAATCCGGTCAAGGTCAGCGTCGCGCCGCAATCGACCACCGCCGAGCGTGTCCATCAGCGCGCTACCTTCGTCAATCAGGGTGAGAAGCAGGCGCTGCTCCACCTGATCCTCAAGAGCGAGGACATCGACCGCGCGCTGATCTTCACCCGCACCAAGCATGGCGCCGACCGCGTCGTGCGTTTCCTGGAAGGGGCGGGGATCGAGGCATTCGCGATCCATGGCAACAAGAGCCAGGGCCAGCGCACCACCGCGCTCCAGGCTTTCCGCCAGGGCAAGGTGAAGCTGCTGGTCGCGACCGACATCGCCGCGCGTGGCATCGACGTGTCGGGCGTGTCCCACGTCATCAACTTTGAAATCCCCAATGTGGCCGAACAATATGTTCACCGCATCGGCCGCACCGCGCGCGCTGGCGCCGAAGGCATCGCGATCAGCTTCGTGGCGGACGATGAGCGGCCCTATCTCAAGGCCATCGAGAGGGCCACGCGGGTCAAGCTGGAAATGGAGCCGCTGCCGGAGAATTTCATGGAAGCGGTGCGCAACCTGCCCAAGCCTGCCGCCCCCAAGAAGGGACCCAGCCAAACGCCCCAGCAGCAGGCGCGTCGTGCCGATGGCCAGCGCAAATATCAGGACGGCCAGAAGCAGCAGCGCGGCACCCCTGACCGCGCCCATCGCCCCGACGCAGAGGGTGGCGAAAAGCGCCCCTTCCGCCGTCGCCGCAGTGGCGGTGCGGTCGGCGCGCACAAGGGCGCCGTCCAGCGCACGGGTGCGCCGCGCTAAATCAATCGGCCGTTCGTTTCGAGCGAGTCGAGAAACGCTTCTCGACTCGCTCGAAGCGAGCGGGCGCTTTACCCCCTTCCCATGACCGTCATTGTCAGTAGCCATTCAGGAAAATCCCGTTAGGCTTGCGCGCCTATGAGATTTTTCCCACGGCGCACCGCCGCTTCGCTGACTGTCCTTGCCCTGCTGCTGACGGGCTCGCCCGCGCCGCTGGCTGCCCGGACCGATCCTGTTCCTGCCGTCGCGGGCAGCGCGCTTGCGCCGCAGGTGCGGCCGTGGCTCTACGAAAATAGCGATGTCCCCATCGACGCGGCGTGGCGTTTTGGCACGCTGTCCAACGGCCTGCGCTATGCGATCCGTCGCAACGGCGTGCCGCCGGGGCAGGTGTCGGTGCGGCTGCGGATTGACGCGGGATCGCTGATGGAGCGGTCCGACGAGCAGGGCTATGCCCATTTCATGGAGCATCTGACCTTTCGCGGGTCCCGCCATGTTCCCGATGGCGAATCCAAGCGCATCTGGCAGCGGCTGGGTGTGACCTTTGGCAGTGACAGCAATGCGCAGACGACTCCGACCGGCACCAGCTATGCGCTCGACCTGCCGCAGGCGACGCAGCAGACCCTTGGCGAGAGCCTGAAAATCCTGTCCGGCATGATGGCCGATCCCAATATCATCGACAGCGCGGTCAATGCCGAGCGGGCCGTCGTGCTGGCCGAACGGCGCGAGGGTGACGGGCCGCAGATGCGGATTTCCGACATCAGCCGCCTACATTTTTTCGCCGGGCAGCCGCTGGCCGATCATGCGCCGATCGGCACGGTGGCGACGCTCAATGCGGCGACGGCGGCGAAGATGACGGCGTTTCACCAGCGCTGGTATCGCCCGGAAAATGCGGTGATCGCGATTGCGGGGGATATCGACCCGGCGCTGGCCGAACAGTTGATAAAGGAGCAGTTTGGCGGCTGGTCGGTGCCTGGCAAGGGCGCGCCGCTGCCCGATTTCGGCACGCCCGATCCCAAATTCCCTGCCACCCGCGTCGCGGTGGAGCCGGGCGTGCCGCTGGGCATGACGCTGGCGTGGCTGCGCCCTTGGAAACCGCGCGCCGACACTATCCTGTACAATCAGGACAAGCTGACCGACATGCTGGCGTTGCAGATCATCAGTCGGCGGCTGGAACAGGCGGCGCGCAGCGGCGGCAGCTTCCTGCAATCGAGCGTCGAGCAGCAGGATGTCAGCCGGTCGGTCGATGGCACCTTCATGACGATCATCCCGACAGGCGATAATTGGGAAAAGGCGCTGGCCGATGTGCGCGCTATTGTGGAGGACGCCAAGACCACACCGCCCAGCCAGATCGAGATCGACCGTGAATATGCCCAGATGGACACAGCGCTGGCGATCCAGGTCGAAAATGCCGATACCGAGGCCGGGGCCAAACAGGCGAGCGACCTGATCAGCGCGGTCGATATTCGCGAAACCACCGTCAGTCCCGATGCGGCACTCAGCATCTTCCGGTCGGGCAAGGCGAACATGACACCGGCCAAGATTGTGGAATCCACCAACCGGTTGTTTTCCGCGGGCGTGTTCCGCACCCTGCTGGTGACAGGCAAGGCGCAGCCGGGGCTGGACGCGAAGCTGGCCGCCGCCGTCGCAGCGCCGGTCAAGGCCGCGACCAACGCGCGGCTGGCCGACAAGCTGGTGACGATGGCCGACCTGCCCAAATTGGGCGCGCCGGCCACCGTCGTGTCCCGCACGCCGATCGGCCTGCCGGGGATGGAGAGCATCAGCTTTTCCAACGGGGTCAAGCTGACCCTGTTCGCCAATGATGCCGAGACCGAGAAGGTGCGGATCAACGTGCGTTTCGGCCATGGGCAGCAGGCTTTCTCGCCCACCAAGCCGGTGGCGAGCTGGGCGGGCGACTATGCACTGGTGGCCAGCGGCATCGGTACGCTGGGCCAGCGCGAACTGGATGACCTGACCAATGGTCGCCGCATGGGCATGGACTTTGCGACGGACGAGGATGCGTTCGAGTTGCAGGCGGTGACGCGCCCGGCGGACTATAAGGATCAATTGCGCCTGTTCGCGACCAAGCTGGGTGCGCCCGGCTGGGATCCGGCCCCGATCGCGCGGGTCAAGACCGGCGCGACCGTCGCCTATGACGCCATGACCCGATCCCCCGATGCAGTGCTGAGCCGGGATTTAAGCTGGTTGCTGCATGACAAGGATGTGCGGTTTCGCACGCCGTCACTGGCCGAAATCAACGCGCTGACGCCGCAGGCCTTCCGCGCGACATGGGAACCGGTGCTGGCGTCGGGACCGATCGAGGTGCAGATTTTCGGACAGGTGAAGGCCGACGATGCCATTGCGGCGGTGGCTGCGACGCTGGGGGCGCTGCCCCCCCGTCCCGACACGCCCGTTCCTGCCGCCAACCGCGCGATGCGCTTCCCGGCCCATGTCGAAACCCCGGTGGTATTGCGGCACAAGGGGGACAAGGAACAGGCCGCCGCCGTCATGGCATGGCCGACGTCTGGCGGCTTCGCCCTGCAAAAGGAAGCGCGCCAACTGGAAATATTGACGCAGATATTCAACGATCGGCTGTTCGACCGGCTGCGATCGACCGAGGGCGCGGCCTATTCACCCAGTGTCCAGAATAGCTGGCCTTTTTCCTATGAGAGCGGCGGCTATATCCTCGTGACCAGCCAGGTGCGGCCAGACCGGATCGGCTATTTCTACGATGTGGTGAAATCGACTGCGGCTGATCTGGCCAAGACGCCGGTCAGCGACGATGAATTGCAGCGCGCGGTTGCGCCGATGCGGCAGATGCTGATGCGGGCGGGGACGGGCAATGCCTTCTGGATGAACCAGATGGAAGGCGCTACCCATGATGCGCGCTATGTCGCGGCGATGCAGGCCATGGCGCAGGATATGCTGACCGTCACCCCGGCGCAGTTGCAGGCGCTGGCGGCCCGCTATCTGACCCCGGCAAAAAGCTGGTCGGCGATGGTCCTGCCCGAAGGGGTGGCCGCGAAATAGCGGGCGCGGGGCGCGCGCCGCACCAACAGCTGGGTTAGCGAATGGCGCGCAGGGCTGCGACGATCATGCGGGCGGACAGGCGGGCGGTGTCGGTCGCGCTCAGGCAGGGGCGCGACAGGCTGCGGTGGCCAAGGCCAAAGAGGCAGGCGAGCACGACCTCCTCCGCGCCGTCCAGCGCTTCGCCTGAGAGGTCAGGATTGGCGGCGCAGGCAAAGTCGCGAATATAGCGGCGAAAGCGCACGCACATCGCGGCGATCGTGTCCCCCACCGGCCGGTTACGGAAACTTTCGGCCATGATGTCGAACGACAAGGCCTCATCCTTTTCATCGACGATGTGCAGCAGCAATTGCTCGAACGTCTGTTCGATCGTCAGTTCGCCTGCATCCAGCCGGTTGCGCAGTGCATCCATGTGCAGGCAGCGTTCGTCTGCATCGGCCTGTACAATGGCGGAGATGATATCCTCCTTGCCCTTGAACAGGCGATAAATCTGGCCGACCGAAACTTTTGCCGCCGTTGCGAGTTCCGCCATCGACGATTGGTGGAAACCATGATTGTCGAACAGGTCGCGGGCAGCAGCCATGATCCGCTCCTTACCCGTCCTTTCCGAAGCTGGCTGATCTTGCTGCACTGCGGTCATTTTTACCCTCTCAACCTTTTTCTATCTTGAATTCCTTTTGGCATGATCCTACCTGCGGCGCAAGTGGAATGAACGTTCATTCCTATCAGTATCCTATCAAAACGGAAATATGCACGATGCAAAAGGGGAAGTTCATCGGATTGCTGGCGTGCGCGTCGGCGCTGGCGCTGAGTGCCTGCGGCGATAGCCCGCCGCCTGCACCGCCGCCGCCCGCCGTCGGCGTGGTGACGCTCTCGACCGGCTCAGCGCCGCTGCTCAACGAGCTGCCGGGGCGGATCGTAGCGGTCGAAACCGCTGAAGTCCGGCCGCAAATCAGCGGCGTCATTCGCCGTCGCCTGTTTGCCGAGGGCAGCGTCGTGCGGGCCGGGCAATTGCTGTACGAGATTGAGGATGCCCCCTACCGCGCCGCCGTGGCGCAGGCGCAGGGATCGCTGGCGCGGGCCAATGCCGCGATCCGGTCGACCAGTTTGCAGGCGCAACGCTACAAGGAACTGGTTGGCATCAACGCAGTGAGCCGCCAGGAATATGACAATGCAGATGCGGCCGCGCAGCAGGCGCGCGCCGATGTTGCAGCGCAGCGTGGCGCTCTGCAATCGGCGCAGGTGAACCAGAATTTCACCCGCATCCGCGCGCCCATTTCGGGTCGTATCGGCCGATCGCTGTTCACCCCCGGCGCGCTGGTGCAGGCAGGCCAGGCGGACCCGCTGGCAACGATCCAGCGTACCGACACTGTCTATGTTGATGTCACCCAGTCCGCCGCGCAGATCATCGACCTGAAACAGTCGATGAAAAGTGGCGGGGTGAGCGAAGCCGATGGCGCACGTATCCAGTTGCTGCTGCCCAATGGCAGCGCCTATCCGATCGAGGGTCGCCTGCAATTTTCCGAAGTGTCGGTCGATCCGACGTCGGGCGCGGTGACGTTGCGCGCATCCTTTGCCAATCCCGACGGTCTGTTGTTGCCCGGCATGTATGTCCGCGCCAAAATGATCGAGGGTCAGCGGACCCAGGCCATCCTCGCGCCCCAGCAGGGCATCACCCGCGATGCACGCGGTCGCGCGACGGCGATGGTCGTTGGCAAGGATAACAAGGCGGAAATGCGCCAGGTGACCGTCGATCGCGCGGTTGGTGACAAGTGGATCGTGACCGGAGGGCTGAAGGCTGGCGACCGGCTGATCGTCGAGGGGCTGGTCAACCTGCGCCCCGGCACGCTGGTCAAACCCGGCGCGCCGCAGCAGGTGACGGCTTCCAAGGGCGGGGCACAATAAATCATGGCCCGTTATTTTATCGACCGGCCCATCTTCGCATGGGTCATCGCCATCGTCATCATGCTGGCTGGCCTGCTCGCCATGCGATCGCTGCCCGTCGCGCAATTCCCTGAAATCGCGCCGCCCACGGTCAGCATCGGCACCAGCTATCCGGGCGCCAACGCCCAGACGCTGGAAAGCACGACCACCCAGATCATCGAGCAGCAGCTCAAGGGCATCGACAATCTGCGCTATTTCTCGTCCACGAGTGACAGTGCGGGCAACCTGACCATCACCCTGACATTCGAGCAGGGCACCGACGCGGACATCGCGCAGGTGCAGGTGCAGAACAAGCTGGCGCAGGCGACCCCGCTGTTGCCGCAGGAAGTGCAGCAACAGGGGCTGCGCGTCACCAAATCGACCGCCAGCTTCCTGATGGTGATGGCGGTCTATGCCGATGATGGCATCCACGACCAGCAGGATGCGGGCGACTTCATCGCTTCGTCGCTGCAAGACCCGATCAGCCGCGTCACCGGCGTTGGCGACACCCAGTTGCTGGGTGCGCAATATGCGATGCGGGTGTGGCTGGACCCCTATAAGATGGCCAATCTGGGCGTCACCACCGGCGATGTGAAGGCCGCGATCCAGGCGCAAAATGCGCAGGTGTCGGCGGGCCAGATCGGCGGTACGCCATCGCCCAAGGGGCAGGCACTCAACGCCACCGTCACCGCCCAGTCGCGGTTGCGCACGCCAGAGGAATTTCGCGCTATCCGCCTGCGCAGCAACAGCGACGGCGCGGTCGTCCTGCTGTCAGACGTCGCGCGGGTCGAGCTGGGATCGGAAAATTACAGTTTCGGCGCCAAGTTCAACGGCCATCCGGCGGCAGGTTTCGGCATCAAGCTGGCACCCGGCGCCAATGCACTTGATACCGTTGAGGACGTGAAGGCGCAGATTGACGCGCTGTCCAAGAATTTCCCGGTATGGGTGAAATATGACTTCCCGGTCGACAATTCGACCTTCGTGAAACTGTCGGTCGAACAGGTCATCCACACGCTGGTCGAAGCGGTGCTGCTGGTGTTCGTCGTGATGTTCCTGTTCCTCCAGAACTGGCGCGCGACCCTCATCCCCACCATTGCCGTGCCGGTCGTGCTGCTGGGATCGCTGGCGATCCTTCAGGTGGCAGGTTTCACCATCAACACGCTGACATTGTTCGGCATGGTGCTGGCGATCGGCCTGCTGGTCGATGACGCCATCGTCGTCGTCGAAAATGTCGAGCGGCTGATTCAGGACGAAGGCCTCAGTCCCAAGGAAGCGGCGAAAAAGTCGATGGACGAGATTAGCGGCGCGCTGATCGGCATCGGGCTTGTCCTGTCGGCAGTGTTTCTGCCGATGGCCTTCTTCGGTGGCTCGACCGGCGTTATCTTCCGCCAGTTTTCGATCACCATCGTCTCCTCGATGATCCTGTCGGTGCTGGTCGCGCTGATCCTGACGCCAGCCCTGTGCGCCACGATCCTGAAACCCGCCAAGCATGACCATGCGACGCAGAAGGGCTTTTTCGGCTGGTTCAACCGGACGTTCGACAAGGGCGTGGTGCGCTATGGACAGGGCGTGGAGAAGGTCGAGCGGCGCTGGGGCCGGACCATGCTGGTCTTTGGCCTCATTACGGTCGGTATGGCGGTCATCTTCCTGCGCCTGCCCAGCGGCTTCCTGCCCGAAGAGGATCAGGGGCGCATCATCAACCAGGTGTCGCTGCCGTCAGGCGCGACGATCGAGGAAACCGAACGGACGCTGGACCGGGTGCGCAACTATTATCTCAAGGATGAAGCGAAGAATGTCGCGGCGGTCTTTACCATTTCCGGCTTCGGCTTCGTCGGACAGGGACAGAATGTCGGCATCGCCTTTGTGCGGATGAAGGACTGGTCCGAGCGCAACGGGGACGCCAACAGCGTCATGGCCGTGGCGCAACGCGCCAACGCCGCCATGCGCAAGATTTCGTCCGCTATGGTCATCGCCTTCGTGCCGCCTGCGGTACAGGAACTGGGCAATGCGTCGGGTTTCGATTTCCAGCTGCTGGACCAGGGCAATCTGGGCCATGAAAAGCTGCTGGCGGCGCGCAACCAGTTGCTGGGCATGGCAATGGGCGACAAGCGGCTGGCGCAGGTGCGGCCCAATGGGCTGGAGGACAGCGCGCAGCTGAAGCTGGCTGTCGATCAGGCAGCGGCAGGTGCGCTGGGCATAGCCCAGGCGGACGTCAACGACACGATCAGTACCAATCTGGGCAGCAGCTACGTCAATGACTTCATTGATCGCGACCGGGTGAAGCGCGTGTTCGTGCAGGCGGACGCACCGTTCCGTACCACCCCCGATTCCATCGGCGCGCTGCATGTCCGGGGCAGCAGCGGCGTGATGGCACCCCTGTCGGCCTTTGCCACCACCGAATGGACGCAGGGACCGGCGCGGCTGGAGCGGTTCAACGGCGTGCCGTCGATGAATATCCAGGGCGCGCCCGCGCCGGGGGTTTCCAGCGGTGACGCGATGCAGGCGATGGAGGAATATGCCGCAAAATTGCCCGCTGGCATCGGCTATAGCTGGAACGGCATTTCCTATGAGGAGCGCACGTCCGGCGGGCAGGCACCCTATGTCTATGCATTGTCGATGCTGATCGTGTTCCTGTGCCTTGCCGCGCTGTATGAAAGCTGGTCGGTGCCGATCGCGGTGCTGCTGGTGGTGCCGCTGGGCGTGCTGGGTGCGGTGATTGCCGCGACACTGGCGGGGCTGAACAACGACATCTACCTTCAGGTCGGCCTGATCACCACCATCGGCGTGTCTGCGAAAAATGCGATCCTGATCGTGGAATTTGCCGAGGAGAAGATGCGCGAGGGCATGTCGCCGGGGGCGGCTGCGCTGGAAGCGGGCAAGCTGCGTCTGCGGCCGATCCTGATGACCAGCTTCGCCTTCATATTCGGCGTGCTGCCGCTGGCGGTATCGTCCGGGGCAGGGGCGGGTGGCCAGAACGCGATTGGCTGGGCCGTGGTCGGCGGGATGCTGTCGGCAACCGTGCTGGCGATCTTCTTCGTGCCGGTATTCTTCACCGTGGTGAAGCGGCTGTTCCGTGAACACAAGACTCATGATGTGGCCGATGGGCAGGCGACGCCTGCCGCGCCGCAGGAGGCATAAGAGATGCGTAACATCAAGGCGCTGGGCGCCATCACCCTGTCGCTGGCGCTGGCCGCCTGCGACATGGCGCCCAAATATGTGCGGCCCGTCCTGCCGGTGCCGGCGACCAGTCCGCAGGGGCCAGCCTATGGCGCAGCGGACGGGGCGGCGATCGTCCCGGCCGATACCGCCTGGCGCGATTTCTTCACCGACGCCCGGCTGGCGCGGGTGATCGAAACCGCGCTCGCCAATAATCGCGACCTGCGCGTGGCGCTGGCCAATGTCGAACAGGCGCGGGCGCAATATAAGGTGCAGCGCGCCGACCTGTTGCCGAGCGTGGCGGCGGGCGGCACCGCGACATATCAGGATTCCCCTTTTTCCCTTGCGGGGTCAGGACGGACCGATATTTATCAGGCGCAGGTCGGCGTCTCCGCGTGGGAAATCGACCTGTTCGGGCGGGTCCGCAATCTGAGCAAGGCGGCGCAGGAGCAATATTTCGCCAGCGTCGAAACCCGCAACGCGGCGCAAACCGCGCTGATTGCGGAGGTTGCCAATGCATGGCTGACGATGGCGGCGGGTCAGGAACGGCTGCGCATAGCGCGTGATCTGGAAAGCGCATTCGGCAAGACGCTGGAACTCAATCGCGCCCGCTTTGCCAGGGGGATCGCGTCCGAACTGGAGGTGCGGCAGGCGCAGACCAGCTATGATTCGGCGCGATCGACGATCGCCGAGACACTGACTTTGGTGGCGCAGGACCAGAATGCGCTCAACCTGCTGGCGGGCACGACGGTCGCGGCCAGCGATCTGCCCGATGCCCTGCCACCGGCAGGAGCGACGATCGACAATCTGCCCGCTGACATCGCGTCGGACGTGCTGTTGCGGCGACCCGACATCGCGGCGGCGGAGCATCAGTTGCGCAGCGCCAACGCCAATATCGGCGCGGCGCGGGCGGCATTCTTTCCCAATATCTCGCTGACGGCGGCATTTGGATCGCTGAGCCTGGGCCTGTCCAACCTGTTCGGGTCGGGTAGCCAATTCTGGTCTGCTGCGCCGTCGGCATCGCTGCCGATCTTCGACTTCGGCAAGAATAAGGGCAATCTGGCCTATGCCAGGGCGACCTATGACGCGATGCTGGCGACGTATGAAAAGAGTGTGCAGACCGGTTTTCGCGAGGTTGCCGATGCGCTGGCGCGGCGCGGGACGATGAGCCAGCAACTGGAAGCCCAGACGTCGCAGCGCGATTCGGCGCGGGTCGCCTATACGCTGTCGGACGCCCGCTTTCGCGCTGGCGTCGATCCCTTCCTGACGACGCTGGATTCGCAGCGGGCGCTGTCGACGGCAGAGCAAAGCTTGCTGGCGACGCGGCTGACCCGTGCGACCAATATGGTGGAGCTTTATCGGGCGATGGGTGGCGGCCTGAAATAAGGGGAGTTTGATGGCAAGGGACGGGAGGCGTGCTGGTCCGACCCTTGCTACAAGCGGCAGGCCATATGTGGAGACTGCCCCATGACCTTTGCCACAACCCTGTTTTCCTCGCCCGTTGGATCATTGACACTGGTGGCCAGCGATGACGGGCTGGTGGCTGTCCTGTGGGAGGATGATGATCCCGCGCGGGTGCGCCTGTCTGCGACACGAACGCAGCCCGACCATGGGGTGCTGTGTCAGGCCACCGTGCAACTGGGCGACTATTTTGCGGGCACGCGCCAGCAGTTCGACCTGCCGCTCGATTTCCGGGGGACGGCGTTCCAGCAGCGGGTCTGGGCCGCGCTGCTGGCGATCCCGTTCGGGGAGATGCGCAGTTATGGCGCGATTGCCCATGCCATCGGTCAGCCGACCGCATCGCGCGCCGTGGGGGCTGCCAATGGTCGCAACCCCCTCTCGATCATCGCGCCCTGTCATCGGGTGGTGGGCAGCAACGGCGCGCTGACCGGTTTTGCGGGCGGGCTGGCGGCCAAGACATGGCTGATCGAGCATGAGCGGCGGGTGATGAGCTATGCCCGGCCATAGGCTGTTGCGCCGATCCGGCGATCAGCCTAGGCTGGATGATGCAAGGAGTCATCGAAATGAACCAGCGTAACCGCTGAAGCGGCACGAGAAATAGTAGCGGAGTAATCCGCCCTTCTGGCTCTGTTTCGAGATCATCATGCACAAACTGAACAAGAAAATTTGCGTCGTTACCGGCGCTGCGCGCGGCATTGGCCATGCGATTGCTGCCCGTTTCCATGACGAAGGCGCGACGGTCATCCTGACCGATATTGATGAGGCGGCGGGCGCTGCGGCGGCGGCCGAAATCGGATGCCGGTTCATTGCGCTCGACGTGCGGGAGGAAGCGGACTGGGCGCGCCTGGCCGAGGCTGTCCCGATGATCGACGTCATGGTCAATAATGCAGGCGTGACGGGGTTCGAGCATGGCAGGGTCGCCCATGATCCTGAACATGCAACACTCGCCGACTGGCAGGCGGTCCACCGGATCAACCTGGACGGCACATTTCTGGGGTGCCGTTATGCGATCGGCGCGATGAAGGCGCGGGGCACCGGGTCGATCATCAATATCTCGTCGCGATCGGGACTGGTGGGTATCCCGCTGGCCGCGGCCTATGCCTCGTCCAAGGCGGCGATCCGCAACCATAGCAAGTCGGTGGCGCTCTATTGCGCGCAACAGGGCTGGCGCATCCGCTGCAACTCGATCCATCCCGCCGCGATCCTGACGCCGATGTGGGAAAGCATGATCGGCGATGGCCCGGACCGGGACACGAAGATGGCCGCGATGGTCGCCGATACGCCGCTCAAGCGGTTCGGAACGCCTGATGAGGTCGCGACGATCGCGATCATGCTGGCGTCCGACGAGGCGACCTATATGACCGGGACGGAAGTGAATATTGACGGCGGCCTGCTGGCCGGTTCGGCCGCCGCGCCCGGCTGATCAGGGTGCCATGTTGACGTCATATTGGATTGTCCTGCGCCATCGTTGCGCGCTTGCATCGCTTGATAGGATCGGGGCACAATGCCAGCAATGTCCGTTTTCCGCCCCGCTGTGACAGCCTGTCCCGATCCAACGCCGCCTTTGAGTGCGTCGACCTTCCGCATCGACATCTGGCGCAGCCTTGGTAATCGGCGCATTGCGTGCCGGGTCGATGCCGGGCCGGGCGTTACCGCGCTGTCCGGCCCGTCGGGGGTGGGCAAGACGACCATCCTCAATATGGTGGCGGGGCTGTTGCGGCCCGATGGCGGGCAAATATATGTTCGTGACGTGCCGCTGTTCGACGGCACGCTGGGCATCAATGTGGCACCCGAACATCGCCGTCTGGGCTATATCTTTCAGGATGCCCGACTTTTCCCGCACCTGCGGGTCCGCGGCAACCTTCTTTACGGGGTGCGCCACTTGCCCGATGCAGCGGATGCGCTGGAGGAGATGGCCCGCTTCCTTGGCATTGCATTCTTGCTCGATCGCTGGCCATCGACCCTGTCCATGGGGGAGGCGCAGCGGGTGGCGATTGGCCGTGCCTTGCTGACGCACCCGTCCTGCCTGTTGATGGACGAGCCGCTGGCGTCGATCGACCGCGCACGGCGCGCTGACATATTGCAGCTTGTCGAACGGATGCGAGACGAAGTGGGCGTGCCGATCCTGTATGTCACCCATGATCTGTCGGAGGCGGAACGCCTTTCCGCGCATATCGTCCAGATGGATTACGAATGATGGATGCCATTCGGACCAAGCGCAGGATCATGCCATGATGCTGGACCTGCCGCCCGATTACTGGCCGATCATCGCCTTGTCGATCAAGGTCAGCGCGGTTGCAGTCGGGGCAATGCTGCCGATTGCTTTTGCACTGGCGTGGATATTGGCGCGATGGCAATTTCCCGGCAGGATGCTGCTCGACGCGCTGGTCTATCTGCCGCTGGTGGTGCCACCGGTCGTCACCGGCTGGCTGCTGCTGCTGCTGTTCGGGGCGAACGGGCCGGTCGGGCGCTGGCTGTCGGACTGGTTTGGGATAACCCTGCTGTTTCGCTGGACCGGCGCGGCGCTGGCCGCCGGAATCATGGCCATGCCGCTGATGGTGCGCGCGATCCGCCTCTCGATCGAGTCAGTGGACCGACGACTGGAAGGCGCTGCACGGACGCTGGGGGCAGGGCCGCTGCGGGTGTTCCTGACCATCTCCCTTCCGCTCTCACTACCCGGCGTGCTGGCGGGCGTGATATTGGGCTTTGCCCGGTCAATCGGCGAATTTGGCGCGACCATTACCTTTGTGTCCGATATTCCGGGTGAAACCCGCACGCTGCCAATTGCCATCTACGCCGCGCTGCAAGCCCCTGGCGCGGAAGCCGTGGTCACGCGGCTGGCGATCGCGTCGATCCTGTTGTCGCTGACCGCCCTGCTATTGTCCGAATTGCTGGCCCGGCGGATGGGGGCGGGGGTCAGAAGCTATCGGGTATGAGGCACCCGCATCAGGGAAAGCGGTTTGATTGTGTGCAAATGGTGCACCCAAGTGGATTCGAACCACTGGCCTTTGCCTTCGGAGGGCAACGCTCTATCCAGCTGAGCTATGGGTGCGTGACGCTGGCCGGTGAGCCGTGTCAGACAGGCCGCTTAGCAAAGGCCGTTCGTCGGCGCCAGCGGCAAAATCGCCGCTGGGCCATCTTATTTGGGTGCTTTCTGCATCGGCTGAAATTTGCCCAGGCCACAGCTGGCCCCCGGTTGCAGGCCGGGGCCATTATTCCACAGCACCGTGATGATATCGACCGAACAGAGTTGCGACAGGCTGGTGCGGTAGGAAAAGCGCCGCTCGAACCCAAGGCTGGGGCAGCTGTTGGGCAGGGTGTTGCGGTAGATTTTATTGCCGTTCATGATGAAATCGATGGTGCGGTCATCGCGCACATTGGTCGATCGGATCGACGTCAGCGGCACGCAGTCGAGCGCCTTCCCGCCGGTCGGGACATAGGGGTCGGGCGTGGTTTTGGCGATGGCGGGGGTGACGGCGCAGGCCAACGCGAGACTCAAAGCGAGACGGACGGACATGGTTTCTCTCCTTCGATTGCGTTTGAACGAATCGACGTCGCAGGACGATGAAACCCGTCTCTAGCGCGCCGGGTCTGAACCGGGGAAGAACGGGGCGGGGTCAGGCGGGCGGCGGGGTCTTGGGCTTGAAGCGGCACAGGTCGGCGACGGGGCAGCGCCAGCATTCGGGTTTGCGCGCCTTGCAGATATAGCGGCCGTGCAGGATCAGCCAGTGATGGGCGTCGCGGCGGAAAGGCTGGGGGACGCGCTTGTCGAGTTTGAGTTCGACAGCCAGCACGGTCTTGCCCGGTGCCAGCCCGGTTCGGTTGCCGACGCGAAAGATGTGGGTGTCGACCGCGAAGGTTTCCTGCCCGAAGGCGGTGTTGACGACGACATTGGCGGTCTTGCGCCCGACGCCGGGCAGGGTGGTCAGCGTGTCGCGATCCTGCGGGACTTCCCCGTTGAAGTCGCGCACCAATATTTCCGACAGGGCGATGACATTCTTCGCCTTGGTGTTGAACAGGCCGATGGTGCGAATATGGGTTTTGAGGCCGTCCTCGCCCAGGTCCACCATCTGTTGTGGCGTGGACACTTGCGCGAACAGGGCGCGGGTCGCCTTGTTGACGCCGATGTCGGTGGCCTGCGCCGACAGCGTCACCGCGACCAGCAACTGATAGGGATTGCCATATTCCAGCTCGGTCACCGGCGCGGGATTGGCTTCGGCCAGGCGGCTGAAAAAGTCGAAAATCTGTGCCTTATTCATGGGCGTCAGAGACCCAGCACGCCCTTCATGTCGTAGCGCCCGACCGGCTGACCGATCAGCCATTGCGCGCCCTTGACCGCGCCGCGCGCGAAGATGGTGCGGTTTTCGGCGCGGTGGCCGATTTCGATGCGCTCGCCTTCGGCCGCGAAAATGACCTGATGGTCGCCCGCGACCGATCCGCCGCGAAGCGCCGCAAAGCCGATCGCGCCTTGTGCCCGCGCGCCGGTGATGCCGTCGCGGCCCCGTTCGCTATGGTCGGCGAGCGCGATGCCGCGTCCGCGCGCGGCGGCCTCGCCCAGCAGCAGCGCGGTGCCGGAGGGGGCGTCGACCTTGTGCCGGTGGTGCATTTCGACAATTTCAATGTCCCAGTCGTCGCCAAGGCCGGCTGCGGCCTGTTCCACCAGAGCGGCGAGCAGATTGACGCCGAGCGAGGTGTTGCCGGTCTGGAGAAGCGGAATCATGGCAGAGGCTTCGTCGATCAGGGCGTGATGGACGGCTTCAAGGCCAGTGGTGCCGATCAGGATCGGCTTGTTCGCCGCAATGCAGACATCGAGATGGACAGAGAGTGCGCCGGGGACGGAGAAGTCGATCAGCACGTCGCTGCGTTCCGCCAGCGCCAAGGGATCGGTGGTGATGGCGATGCCTGCCGCGACCTCGCCAATGCCGTCGCGATCGGTGCCGCCCGCTATGCCAAGGCCCGCATCGGCCGCGACCTGCGCGATGGCGCGGCCCATACGGCCTGCTGCCCCGAAAATCCCGATAGTCGTCATGATCGCCCCGTTCGCATATGGTCGATGTGGCCGATGCCAGAGCGGCGGCGCTTTGTCATTATCGTTCAATAGGTGTCGCCACCGCAGGCGATGCGCCCGGTGCCGCGATTGTCGACCGAGCAGGCGGCCTTGCCGTTGACGGTCACGTCGCCGGAGCCGGTCGCGACGATCTTGGCCGTCACTTCGGCGGTCAGGGCGATGCTGCCCGGCCCGTCATTGGCCAGCGTCGCCTGCCGTGCGCGCAGGGCGTCGCCCGCGACCGCGCCCGGCCCGGAGACATGGATGTTCGCTACGCCCGCCCGTCCGGTGAGGTTCGCGCGCCCACCGCCCGCCAGCGACAGGTCGAGACGGTCGAGATCGACCGCCGCTACGCTCACGTCGCCATTGCCGCCCAGGATGATGTCCCCGCGCAGCCCCTTCATTCGGCTGACCGCGACCGATCCGCCGCCGGTCAGGACGATGCGGGAAAGGTCGCCGGTGGACAGGCGCAATGTCGCCGCGCCGCCGCCTTTTTCGCCCGGTCGCGCACGGTTCATGCTGATGGTCAGCAGGCGGCCGGAGACATTGACGGTCAGCCGGTCGAGCAGCGCCTGGTCGCCCTCCGCCCGCGCCGATGCGCCCGCGCCGGTCGTGACGGTCACACTGACCGGCGCGTCGACGCGGATCGCGTCGAAGCTGGTGATGGTATAGCCGCGCGTCGCCGCCGTTGCGGGCGTCGCGATCAGGATCGCGGTGCCGATCAGGGCGCGCAGCGTGCCTCGCCCGGTCCTGTGCCACTGGTCGTACATTGCGCCTTGCCCTTCACCGTCACGTCGCCCGGCCCCATGATGCTGATAGCGACCGTGCCGTCGGACGCAAAGGCGATGTTACCCGCGCCCAGGATCGACACGTCGGCCTTGCCCAATTTGAGGCCGTCAGCGTCGATATCGCCCGCGCCGGTGATGGCGAGCCTGCCCTCGTCAGCGGTGCCCGCGATCTTGACCGATCCGGCGCCGGTGATGTCGGCCTTGAGGCTGCGCAATTTGACCGCGCCAATATCGAAATCGCCTGCGCCGGTGAGCGACAGGTCGAGCGTGTCGCCCTCCGCCCGGTCGAGGGTGAAGTCGCCCGCGCCGGTAAGCGCGGCGGCGCGGATGGCGGGCATGGTGACGCGGATGGTCGCGCCCTGATTGCCGTCATTGCGGCCCCACGACCAGTTGCTGCCCGACTTGCGGCCGATGACCAGCCGGTCGCCCTTGACCGCGATGGTGAGTTGTTCGATCGCCTTGGGGTCACCTTCGGCACGGACGGCGAAGGTTTCGCCGATCGTCACGGCGACATCATCCGGGCCGGTGGCGTCGATGGCGGTAAAATCCTTGAGCGTCGACCAGTCCTGCGTCGCGGCGGCATTGGACGCGGGCTCTGCATCATTGGCATCACGCGAGCAGGCGGCGGTCGACAGGGCGAGTCCGGCGAGGAGCAGGGCGGACAAAGTCGGCGAATGGGGCATCATCATCTCCATACTGTATTGTCATATTAATACACGCTCGGAGTGGCGGTTCCAAGCCCCCTTGTTCGTCGGACAGGATCGGGCAAGATAGCAACCAGATTTGAGTGGAGTAGCATGACCATGCGCGGCCTTTCCTTCGGCATATCCCTGATCGCATTGATGACTGGTGCCGCCGCGATGGCCGAGGCAGAAGGGGACAAGGGCGCGCGCTGGTGGGCGCATGTCGAGATGTTGGCAAGTGACGCGATGGAAGGGCGCGGCACGGGGACGCCCGGCTATGACAAGGCCGCGGCCTATGTGATCGGCCAGTTTCAGGCGATGGGGCTGAAACCCGCCGGCGCGCAGGGCTATCGCCAGCCGGTCGCCTTTGTCGAGCAGCGGATCGTGTCGGACAAGTCCAGCGCGACGCTGACAGGGCCGCAAGGCGATGTGCCGCTGGCGGTGCCGGGCGATCTGATCTTTGGTGGCGGGGGCGGGCCGGTGCCCGAAAGCATCGACGCGCCGCTGGTTTTCGCGGGCTATGGCCTGCATCTGCCCGAAGCGGGGCATGATGATTTTGCCGGGCTGGACCTGAAGGGCAAGATCGTCGTCGTATTGTCGGGCGGTCCGGCGAGCCTGTCTGGCGCGCTGAAATCCCATGCCCGGTCGGAACGGTCGCACTGGCTGGCGGAGCAGGGCGCGCTGGGGCTGATTAGTTTGGTGACGCCCAAGCAGGTGGAGATTCCATGGGAACGGCGGATCGCCTTGTCGGGCGCGCCCGCGCTTTATTATAGCGATGTCAGCCTGCGCGACACGCAGACGCCGTTTCTGGGGGCGCAGCTTGATCCGGCCAAATCGGCTTTGCTGTTTGCCGGGTCTGGGCAGGATTTTGGCGCGATTGCGGCGGCGGCGGATGCCTCCGCGCCGGTCGCATCCTTTCCGTTGGCGGTGCGGCTGAAGGCGCAGGTGAGCGCGACGCGGGCCGAATTGTCATCGCCCAATCTGGTTGCGGTGCTGCCCGGCAGCGATCCCAGACTGCGGCATGAATATGTCGTGCTGTCGGCGCATCTGGATGGCTATGGCGTCGGCACGCCGATCAAGGGGGACGCCATTTATAATGGCGCGTTCGACAATGCGTCGGGGGTCGCCAGCCTGCTGGAGATTGGCCGCGCCTTGAAGGCCAGCAAGGTGAAGCCCAAACGGTCGATCCTGTTCGCCATCGTCACGGCGGAGGAGAAGGGGCTGCTGGGCGCCCGCTATTTCGCGCGTCGCCCGACCGTGCCGCAGAAGAGCATCGTCGCGGACCTGAATTTCGACATGGCGTTGCCGATCTTCCCGCTGACCAGCGTGACGCCGATCGGCTATGACCAAAGCTCGCTGGGCAAGGATGCCGAGGCGGTGAGCGCGGCGATGAACCTGCCTATCACCCCCGATCCCTTCCCCGACCGCAATGTGTTCATCCGGTCGGACCAATATGCCTTCATCCGCGAGGGCATTCCCGCGCTGTTCTTCAAATATGGGTTCAAGGCCGGGACGCCCGAAGCTGCGACGGAAAAGGCGTGGCGGGCGAATATCTACCATTCGCCCTTCGACGATCTGAACCAGCCGGTGATGCCCGCCGAGAGCGCGAAGCTGAACGACTATGTGACGGCGGTGACGCTAAGGGTCGCCAATGGCGCGGCGCGGCCAACCTGGAATGGGGACAGTTTCTTTCGGCGGTTCGCGAAGTAGCGGCGGTCAGGGCGTCGGCTGCTCATAAAGTTCGAGCGGCAGCCCGTCGGGGTCGGTGAAGAAGGTGAAGCGCTGGCCGGTAAATTCGTCAAGGCGGATCGGCTCGCACGGAACCCCGGCCGCGCCGAGCCGCTCCACTTCCATATCGATATCCGCGACCGTGAAGGCAAGGTGACGCAGGCCGCAGGCTTCGGGGCGGCTCGACCGGGCTGGGGGATCGGGGAAGGAGAAGAGTTCGATCTGTGCATTGCCCGCGTCCAGATCGCACTTCCACGACTGGCGTTCGGCGCGCCACGCTTCGCGGGTCACCGGCAACTGCAATATGTCGCGGTAAAAGGCGCGAGAGCGGGCATAGTCGGAACAGATGATGGCTATGTGATGGACGGTACGCATGGGCGGCTTTTAAAATATCGGCCGGCTGGTGGGAATGGGGAAAGGATTGGATATTCGCCCCTCTTTCAAAGGCGGGAGCAGGACGGCTATGTTTGATCACTCCTGCTTGATCCTCCGCTCTCCCGCGCCTAGACCCGCGCCATGAGCCAATCTTCCTATCCGGCGCTGCGGATGCGGCGCGTGCGGGCTTCGGCGTGGAGCCGGGCAATGTTTGCGGAAAATCGCCTTTGCCCAAGCGATTTCATCTGGCCCTTGTTCGTGACCGAAGGGGATGGGGTGGAGGAGCCGATTGCGGCGCTGCCCGGCGTGTCGCGCTGGTCGGTGGATGGCATTGTCGCGCGGGCAAAAGAGGCGCGGGATGCGGGGATTCCCTGTCTGGCGCTGTTTCCCAATACGCAGCCGGACCGGCGCAGCGACGATGGGGCGGAGGCGCTGAATCCCGATAATCTGATGTGCCGGGCGATCCGGGCGATCAAGGATGCGGTGCCGGACATTGGCGTGCTGACCGACGTGGCGCTGGACCCCTATACGGCGCATGGGCAGGACGGACTGCTGGACGACACGGGCTATGTTCTCAACGATGCGACCGTCGATATACTGATCGGCCAGTCGCTCAATCAGGCGGCGGCGGGGGCGGACATCATTGCGCCCAGCGACATGATGGACGGGCGGGTCGGCGCGATCCGCGCGGCGCTGGAGGCCGAGGGCCATGTCAATGTCCAGATCATGTCCTATGCCGCCAAATATGCGAGCGCCTTTTATGGCCCGTTCCGCGATGCGGTGGGATCGCGCGGGCTGTTGAAGGGCGACAAGAAAAATTACCAGATGGACCCGGCCAATGCGCAAGAGGCTTTGCGCGAGGTTGCGCTGGACCTGGCCGAAGGGGCGGACAGCGTGATGGTGAAGCCCGGCCTGCCCTATCTGGACATCATCCGGCGGGTGAAGGAGCAGTTTGCAGTGCCGGTGTTCGCCTATCAGGTGTCGGGCGAATATGCGATGATCGAACATGCCGCTGCCGCTGGCGCGGGGGACCGCGATGCGCTGGTGCTGGAGACGCTGATGGCGTTCAAGCGGGCGGGTTGTTCGGGGGTTTTGACATATCACGCGCTGCACGCGGCGCGGCTGCTGGGGGCATGAGATGAGCGATTATCCGGGCGTCAGCCTCATTCCGTTCAAGGGCAAGGCGCCGGTCATCCACCCCAGCGCCTTCATCGCGCCGGGATGCCGGATCATCGGCGATGTCGAGATCGGCGAGGACGCCAGCATCTGGTATAATTGCGTCATCCGCGCGGACGTGAACCGGATACGGATCGGCGCACGCAGCAACGTGCAGGACGGCACGGTGATCCATTGCGACAGCCCTGGTGACGGGATCGAGGGACCGGTCGAGGGCTGGCCGACGATCATCGGCGAGGATGTGCTGATCGGCCATATGGCGATGGTGCATGGCTGCAGGCTGGAGGACCGGGCGTTCGTCGGGCTGGGCGCGATCATCATGGATGGCTGCGTCGTAGAGAGCGACGGGATGCTGGCGGCGGGGGCGCTGTTGTCGCCGGGCAAGCGGCTGCCGGGGCGGCAATTATGGGCGGGGCGTCCGGCCAAATTCATGCGCGACCTGTCCGACGAGATGGTGACCAAGCTGGGGAGTGGCGCGGCGCGCTATGTCGATTATGCGCGGGCGCATAAGGCGGCTGTGGACGCGGTTTAGGGTTGGTTCTGCTCGGCTCTTGATCCTCCCCTTTAAGGGGAGGTGTCGGGCCGAAGGCCAGACGGAGGGGTGTCGTCCTCTCGATAGGGCGA
>NZ_CAVK010000172.1 GCF_000382885.1 Sphingobium indicum BiD32 | reverse complement strand
ATGGCCGCCCGCCAATCTCCCGTTCGTTCTGGACCAGATTGTCGGGCGTCTTTCACCGAAATGGCGTGGCTTGGACTGGCGATGCCGAACCCGCCTGCGTCAGACTTCCCGCATGGCGAAACTGGACCTACTCATCCTCGACGCCGCATGGCGTCCACGCGATCGCGTGCCGCTGGTCGATGACTGGCGCGCCGTTATCGGCCGGTTATTGGCGCTCGACGGGCGATGGCTGGCGCTCCACCAGCAACGGCTGGGCGATGCCCCCGCTTTGCCCCACCCGGCCGACATCGCCGTGACCCGCGCCCTCACCCGGCGGCTGCACCCGCTCGACATGCGACTGGCCGATCATATGATCGAAGCCGGCGAAACCCGGTTCAGTTTCCGCGCCGCCGGACTGTTGTAGGCGCGCAAAAAAAGCCGCTCTGGCCGCTTGCCAGTCTGAAAAGCCGCCTCTATAGGCTGCGGCCTGCCTTACGGGGTCGCTTGATGGCGGCTTCGGCATCGGTCGGGGAATAGCTCAGCCTGGTAGAGCACTGTCTTCGGGAGGCAGGGGCCGGAGGTTCGAATCCTCTTTCCCCGACCACATTATTTCAAACATTGTGAAATGATCCACCCCTTCATGGGGAACGGCCACTTGCGCCGGATTTTGTTGCGTCCACGCAACGTCCGGCCCGTTGGGCGGTGGCCAGCGACTTTCGACAGATGGCATCTGTCGAAAGCGGGCAGCCCCAAGTTGCGCAGTCGTAAAAGATGTTTGACCCAGCCCCGCCCTGCCGCGATGATCCCGCCCATCGGTACGGCCGACCGGCCGCATCCCAAGCACAATCCGACCCGCTAAGTGCGGGCATTTGCAGGTGGAGACGAACCTTGCACAGAAGAGATTTTCTGGCCTTTGGCACCATGGGCGTGGGCGGCCTGATCCTGCCGTCGATGTTCGGCAAGGTCATCGCCGCCGAGGAATTGGGCAGCGTCATCGATGTCGCGGTCAAGAAGGCGCTGGCCGACGCAGGGATGAATGCGGCCAGGAGCGCAGGCGCGACCTATTGCGACGTGCGCGTCGGCCGCTACCTGCGCCAATTCGTCATCACCCGCGAGCGCAATGTCGAAAATATCGTCAACACCGAATCGAGCGGCGTGGGCATCCGCGTGATCGCAGGCGGCGCATGGGGCTTTGCCGCCACCAACGAGATGACGAGGGAAGCGGTCGCAAAGGCCGCAGCGCAGGCTGTCGCCATCGCCAAGGCCAATGCGCCTACCCAGTCCGCGCCGGTGCAACTCGCCCCGGTCAAGGGCGCAGGCGAGGTCAGCTGGCGCACGCCGATCGTCAAGAACAGCATGACCGTGCCGATCAAGGACAAGGTCGACCTGCTGATGGGCGTCAATGCCGCCGCTATGGATGCAGGTGCGGACTTCATCCGATCCATCCTGTTTCTGGTCAACGAGCAGAAATATTTCGCCAGCACCGACGGCAGCTATATTGACCAGGACGTCCACCGCATCTGGGCGCCGATGGAGGTCACCGCCGTCGACAAGGCGACCGGCAAGTTCCGCGTGCGCGAAGGCCTGTCGGCACCCATGGGGCTGGGCTTTGAATATCTGGATGGCGCGGCGTCGGGCAAGACCGTGCTGCCCAACGGCGTCATCGTCTATGGCAACAGCTATGACATGAAGGAGGACGCGATCGCCGCCGCCAAGCAGGCGCGCGCGAAGATCAAGGCGCCTTCGGTCAAGCCCGGCAAATATGATCTGGTGCTCGATCCGTCGCACACCTGGCTGACGATCCACGAATCGGTCGGCCATCCGCTCGAACTCGACCGGGTGCTGGGCTATGAAGCTAATTATGCCGGCACCAGCTTTGCCACGATGGACAAGCTGAAGGCCAATTTCCAATATGGCAGCGACAAGGTGAATATCGTCGCCGACAAGACCCAGCCCGGCAGCCTGGGTGCGGTCGCCTTCGATGACGAAGGCGTCAAGACCAAGAAGTGGGACCTCATCCGCAACGGCAAGCTGGTCGGTTATCAGGCGATCCGCGATCAGGCGCATATCGAGGGCAAGAGCGAGAGCGACGGCTGCTGCTACGCCGACAGCTGGTCCAATGTCCAGTTCCAGCGCATGGCCAATGTGTCGCTGGAACCCGGCAAGGCCAAGCAAAGCGTTGCCGACATGATCTCCAATGTCGAGGATGGCATCTACATCATCGGCGACGGCAGCTTCTCGATCGACCAGCAGCGCTATAACGCCCAATTTGGCGGGCAGCTCTTCTACGAGATCAAGAACGGCAAGATCACCCAGCAGATCGAGGATGTCGCCTACCAGATCCGCACCCCGGAATTCTGGAACGGCTGCGCCGGGGTCTGCGACGCCAGCGACTATCGCCTTGGCGGCTCCTTCTTCGACGGCAAGGGCCAGCCCGCGCAGGTTTCGGCCGTGTCGCACGGCTCCAGCACCGCGCGTTTCAACGGCATCAACGTCATCAACACCGCCCGTTCGCTCGGTTGATCGGTCAGGGAGACAAGAATATGAGCATCCTTTCCGAAGCACAGGCCAAGGCGATCCTCACCAAGGTCGTGGGCTTTTCCAAGGCGGACGAATGTACCGCGCAACTGACCGGGGCGATCCGGGGCAATGTGCGCTTCGCCCGCAACGACGTGTCGACCGCAGGCATTACCGACAATATCGAACTGTCGGTGCAGGTCGCCTATGGCAAGCGGGTCGGCATCGCGACCATCAACCAGTTTGACGACGCCGCGCTGGAGCGCGTGGTGCGCCGGGCGGAGGAACTGGCGAAGCTGGCCCCTGAAAATCCCGAATTCATGCCCGCTGTCGAAAAGCAGAGCTACACGCCTACCCCGACATTCAGCGCCGCCACGGCCGGGATTACGGCCGATTATCGTGCCAAGGTAGCGATCGATTCGATTGCGCCCTGCCGCGCCGAAAAGCTGATCGCCGCGGGCTATCTGGAGGATCAGGCCGGGTTCGTCGCCTTCATGAACAGCAAGGGCAATTACGGCTATCAGACCGGCACCAGCGCCGATTATACCTGCACCGTCCGTACTGAGGATGGGCGCGGGTCCGGCTGGGTCGGGCATAATGTGCAGGATGTCGCGACCTTCAACGCGGGCGAGGACATTCGCGTCGCGATGCGCAAGGCGAGCGCATCGGCGGACGCCAAGGCGCTGGAGCCGGGCAAATATACCGTCATTCTGGAACCGGCAGCAGCCGCTGGCCTGATCCAGTTCATGTTCTTCTATTTCGACGCGCGGTCGGCCGATGAAGGCCGTAGCTTCCTGTCGAAAAAGGGCGGCGGCAACAAGCTGGGCGAACAGGTGTTCGGGCCGCAGGTCAATTTCTTTGCCGACCCTGCCTATCCTGGCGCGGCCGTCTATCCGTGGGACGAAGAAGGCCTGCCGCGCAAGAAGATGCCAATCGTCGAGAATGGCAAGCTGCTGAACATGGAATATTCGCGTTACTGGTCGCAGAAGCAGGGCAAGCCCGCCATGGCGCAGCCGGGCAATCTGATCATGACTGGCGGCACCAAATCCACCGCCGATCTGGTACGCACGACCGAGCGCGGCATATTGGTATCGCGCACCTGGTATATCCGCATGGTCGATCCGCAGACGGTGCTACTGACCGGTCTGACCCGCGATGGCACCTTCTACATCGAGAACGGCCAGATCAAATATCCGATCAAGAATTTCCGCTTCAACGAATCCCCGGTCATAATGCTCAACAATGTCGAGGAACTGGGCAAACCAGTGCGGGTGAAGGGTGACGAAGCGGACGCCCCCATGGTCGTCCCGCCGATGAAGCTGCGCGACTTCACCTTCACCTCGCTGTCGGACGCGGTGTGATATCAACGAATGTGATCCTCCCCCTTGTGGGGGAGGTGGCTGGCGCAGCCAGACGGAGGGGTGTCGTCCT
>NZ_CAVK010000173.1 GCF_000382885.1 Sphingobium indicum BiD32 | reverse complement strand
GGCCCAGTCGGCCCGAAGCTGCGATTTTGGCCATGTTGAAGAACAAAGATTGAACATGGCGATCTACCAGGCTCGCTCTTGTCCTCCAATCTCGTAAACATCGGTCTCGATCGAGCACCTGTAGCTCTCTGCGATGTTGAACATCTCTGTCTGGAGAGATGCGATCTCATCATCGAGGCTGACGCCATCGGCACCCTGATCATAGGCGACGGTCAGCGTGTAATCGCAGTTCCCGGTCTTTTGCATCTGGTAATCCCGCTCCAGCATCGCCTCAATGCGCTCGCGAGCGGGCTTTCTGCCACGACCATGCTTGTTGAAGTTCTCGATGGTCAGATGCAGGGCGATGGTGACAGAAGGCGGCTTTTCCGGCAGCCCGATCCTTGAAGGAATGACGTCAAGCGCCCGATAGACGGTCATTCTTGAGATCTTGAGGTCGCGCGCGACGCTGGCCTTGCTCGCGCCGGCGGTGATCCGGCGTCGGATTTCATCGTCATCGATGTTTTTCTTCCGGCCTTTGTAGACGCCTTCGGCGCGCGCCGCCTCGATCCCGGCGCGCTGCCGGTCCTTGATGAACGTCAGTTCCATGTCCGCGACCATGCCCAGAATGGTGATCACCATCCGCCCCATGCTTCCGGCCGTCGTCACCTCCGGCTCAAGCACCCGCAATGAGGCTCCCTTCTGGTCGAGTTCATGAACCAGATTGAGAACATCGCGTGTGGAGCGACCGAGCCGATCGAGACGCAGGACGACGAGTTCGTCATCGGCGCGCAGGAACTGCATGATCGTCTCAAGCTCCGTGCGTCCAGTGCGCGATGCGCCCGAGCCTGTTTCGGAGCGGAGGATTTCACAGCCCGCTGCCTTCAACCGGGCAACCTGGATGTCGAGATCCTGGTCGATGGTGCTGACGCGGGCGTAGCCGACGCGGGTCATGGGCAAATCCGTCACATTAGGGTGGCTTTGCCCTCGTACAGTAACATTGGTGACGGAACCACCCTTTTGTGACATGTCGTATATGTCACTTCCGATCGTCACGTTCGGGTGCACCCAAATGGTGCGAGCGGAAAGGCCCCGGTCAGGCAGCAAGCCGCCCAAAATCGATCCGGCTATTCAGATCGAGGTCGAAGCGGCCATAAGGATTGACGTGGCTGTAAATCAGCGGTGTGAGGCCGCGATAATCATCCGGCGTCATCCGGCCCGTCCATTTCGGTTCCACCAGCACGCTCTGAAGCATTCGGGTGTTCACATAGACAAGCGACGCTTGCAGCAAATGTAGCGCCAGGACCGAGAGCTGCTGCTCATCGATGCGGTTAGTGGCGATCTCGCCGCCCTTGCCGAAGAAAACGAACCCATTGGCACTGTTCCAGTTTTCAACGACATTCAGGCCTTCATGAATTTCGCGGCGGAAGGACTCCTCGCGCAGATACCGGCACAGGAAGATCGTCTTGACCGCGCGGCCCAGCTCACTCAACGCCTTGTAGGTCGGGTGCATCACCTCGGAGCGGCTAAACCGGCGCAGGATCGCCTCCGGGTCGGCGGTTTTTGTCTGCATCGCGGCTGCATATTTGACCATCTCGTCATATTGCTGCTCGATCTCATCCCAGTTGATCGGACTGGAGAGGATCGGCTGCAAGTGGGGAAGCCGCGTTCGCATGCCGACATCGGGAAGAGCCAGCTTCTGGCGAGCGATCGCTTTCAGGCGGGGTGCAAGCTCAAATCCGAGAAGCCGGCAAAATGCAAAGCCAACCGCGCTTTGGCCATGACTATCAACATATTGTCGCTGGATTTCCATGTCGGTGCAATGGCGCAGCACGCCCTCGATCATGGAGGCGACCTCGGAGGAAGAGCAGCGCTTGAGCTGGGAATAGACGCATGTCGCGCGTCGTTCGACATGCCAGTAGATCATGACGCCCCGTCCACCATAACGCGCATGCCATTCCGTCATCAGGTTGCGATCCCAGGCTCCGAACTTTGTGGAATCTGACGCACAGGCCGTGCCGGCGTCCCCCCAGACTGCAGCATTGCGGATTGCCAGGGTCGCATTCGCAACCCTGGCACACGCCTCCTTGAGCGCCGCGGCATGAACGAAGCGGCGATGGACATGCAGCAGCTCTTCATAGCTGACATCGGGGGTGGCGCCGGCGATCCGCTTGAGCCCGGCATTCGTTCCCAGGCCGTAGAGGCATAGCAGGAGACGTTGATCCAGCGCGGTTTTCGGCAGTGCAACACGCGAGGCCGATGTTTCGAACGCTTCGAGAAGTCCCGTATCAAGGGCAGCCTCCTTCAGTACGTCGAGCAGCCCGGTCATCGGCCAGCGTTGGCCGATCTCGGTCTTGATCGAGGCGAGACCCCTGGGTTCGGGCAAGGGTTTGAACGGGGTGAGAGATATACGGTTCTCGCCGCGCCACAGCAGCCGAACCTTGTCGTTCCGGGGAATATTGGCATTGAGGAGCAACAGTTCCTGAGCAAGCTCTTCCCGGATGGCGCTTGAAAATGCACGCGCATCCGCCGTCAGGTTCAATCCTGTGTAATATGCTTCTCGCCGCGCATCGAAGTCCTTGGGAAGATCGTCATCGGGATTGCGGTATCGGTCCGCCCCGACAACCCAGATTTCCTTAGAACGGATGCGATCGCGCAGTTGCGCGAGGACACAAAGCTCATAACTGATCCGGTTTACGCGCCCCTCTTCATCAATGACGGAACTGCGCCATCTCGCCGGAATGACCTCGTCGACCGGCACTGCGTGCGGCGGCACGTAGCGGCATCCATCATCCACTTTGCTTCTGATCCAGTCCAGGGCCGCCAGCACCGGACGCCACACGGCGTTGTTCGACCGGAACTCCAGTGCCGAAAGCAGGCTTGGCAGCATACGGCGATAATGATTGGCCCATGACCTCCGCATCACCTTGTAGATCCGCCGATCCAAGGCGCCCTTTGCCTGGCTTTCCTTGATGATCGCCGCCAGTTTGTCCTTGCCGGCGATTGGGAAAATGACATCGCAGATGCGCCCGGATGGATCGTCGATCGAAGCGCTGGCAATCTCGACCAGGAGTCGCTCCTTGCCATAGACCCGCTCGATGTCTTTCGCGATATCGCCCACCACCTTGCGTTTCGAGCGCGATCCGATCTTATGGACCGTCTCGATCAGCAGGTCGACCATCGCATCCGTAAGCTGAGCTTCCCGCGCCATCAGATAAACGGCATAGAGCCCGAGCTGGCGCGCCGGTACATGCCGGCGCATCTCCGAGGCTTTCTCGCCGGCAACCCGGCGAACGATCTGATCGACCCATGCCTTGCCCGTGACCGATAGGAAATCTCGGGGAAGAGCAAGCCGTTGGATAAAGGCGAGTTTGGCGGTCACGCCAAGAATGTTTTCGAGCGTCGCCTGACCTGCATCCCCCTTCATCGTGTTGAAGCCGGTCGGGCCATCGGGATCGGCGAGCGAGGCTTCCAGCAAGGCGACCGCATCCGGCGCAAGCCGATCGCGGACTCGGGCCAACAGGGCCTCCAGATAGAGGTGTCGTTGCGAACGGACGAGGCGTTCCAGCTCCTTGCGCGACGGCCCATAGATACGGCGGTCGCGGCACCACAGGAAAACATGCTCGAGCATGGCATTGATCGGCTGCCCGCCCGCACAAAGATCGTCGGAAATCCACCTCGACAACGCCCTGCGATCCGTCTGCGTCATACGGCGGAACCCGAGATGCCGCAAAATCTCCGCGCAATGCCGGCGGGCGGTGCGCCCGGAAAAATCATAGTGGTTCACGGATTTGGCATCGAGACCAAGTTGCTCCGCCAGATACAAGACACCGTCGGAGGGTATCGACGCATGATCCGGCACAAAGAAGCCATGCCCGGCGAAAAATCTAAGCTGAACCGCCAATCCCAGTCGTGCCGTCTCCGCTTTGCCGGTCACGAACGCGATGTCCGAAAAACTCAGGCTCCAGGAGCCGATCAGATCCCCACTCGAAACGCCAAGGCTCATAACGCCGCTCCCTTATCGGAGCGGAACGTCGTTCCTCGCATGGGCGATCGTCAACAACAACCAGCCCGTTCCCGACGTGTTCTCCAAGATGACCAAAATCGCAGCTTCGGGCCGACTGGGCC
>NZ_CAVK010000174.1 GCF_000382885.1 Sphingobium indicum BiD32 | reverse complement strand
GATTTCATGGCCACACGCGTCTAGGAAACCTGTGCACGGGCGGGGGGAATCGCGCTGAAAGAATTGGTTTTATCAGTTTCGATCGCGACTGACCTACATCGGCGCCGCTCTGGTCAGAGCTGCGCCGGCCTCCATGCGTGGGCCGCGAGAATGTTCATGGTACGCTTGAGGTTGTAGGGTAAGCGCAAAAACCTCCCCACATTTCCCTCGGCGGTGATCTGGCTATGACCTCCCCCTCAGCTGAGGGGTAACGTAGTGGCAGGTGATGTAACGACATTCGAAACAAGTTTCGCAACGCCAGCGCGGCAGCGGCCCTCGCGGATGGAGGTTATTCCGGCGGGTCCGGCGCGGCGCCAGTGGTCGGCGGAGGCGAAGGCGCGGATTGTCGCGGCGAGTTTTGAGCCCGGCTCCAATATTGCGGAAATTGCCCGGACCCATGACCTTGTGCCGCAGCAGCTTTACGCATGGCGCCACGACAGCCTGCGGGCTCAGCGGTTGGCCCATGAACCGTTGAACTTTGTCCCAGCGATCGTCGATGACCCAGTCTCATCGCTATTTTCTGCATTCTGAGTTGGTGCGTCTTCTGGATGACGATGCTGGGCCGAGCACTGCCCAACGAGAAACCCGAATACGCTTTGACCGCAGCTGAAATCCGCGTGATCGATCAACTCGCCGCCCGCGCCGGGCGCACCCCCGCGCAAAACCCACGGATATCCGAGTACCTGCGTGAAATCGCTCGGCTCGGCGGATATCTCGCGCGAAGTCACGACCCGCCACCTGGCAACATCGTCATGTGGCGCGGTTGGTCACGCCTGATGGACATCCAGCTCGGCGCAGAACTCGCCTCCGGTACATTTATGGGTAATTGAAAGCCCCACCGGAGGGATACGAAGATCTTTGCGTAGCGTTTCCTGTTCATCGCGGCTCCACATGTCGGTGGCGACGATCCGCGGTATGCCACCCTTACACGCACGGCATAACGGAAGTGATTGCCCCGGTAGGCACCGTCGGCAAACAGGTCACCGAGATTGTCGGGCAACGCCTCGGGACTACCTCAGCCACCATTGAGATTGGCAGGTATCACAGACACTTCAACGACCAATGCCGTATCGCGATCCTTCGGGGATCGTGGAACAATTCGACAACCCTGTGGGTGCGCCGGACATCGACTGCCGCCCGATCAACCGGAGTAGAAGGTTTTATCGACCTCGACATGATAATCGGGTTGGACCTCGGCCCGTTTCCACTCGGCATATTCGAACCGCTCTGCCGGGAGCAAGGGCATTGCTCGATTTCTTCAGACAGCGCGGTACGATCACCCGACATGGCGCATCGGCCGATTGTTCAAGTCCTTCAGCAATAGAGCGATCGCCCCGTTCAGATATGCAAGGGTGAAGAAGCGCCGGTTACGCAGCCGCGCAGGGATCTAGCGCTCGACGATCAGAACGGCCCCTTCGACCTTGCCCTTGTCGCGTGGACAGCGACTACGGGTCGGCAAGATCGTAATGGTCGGCCATCGCCGCAAAGGTCTGGTTGAGCGTCGATTCGAACCACAGCGCTTTCGCCACCCCGGCTTTCAGATTGTCGCAGACAATGGCGCGGGTTACCCCGCCGAAGTAACCAGCGCCTGAACTTGGCCTTCGATCCAGTCGGGCAGTTTCTAAGAGACGCTGGCCATGACGAACGTAAGGGATGATGCACCGAGAACCGCCACGAGATCGGCGCTTAGTATATTTCCCCAGTTGATGGATCAATCAGCGGGATCGCTGGTTGCCCCGGCGGGGCGAGGTCATCCGAATCCATCGTCGTACGCCGAAGTGGCCGCCAATGCCCGAGCGGACGGCAAAGGACAACGCCGCCGCACCTGCGTTAAGCACGTCATTGCTAAAAAGAAGGCCAAAATGGGCCTGTTCATCCGTACCATCGGCATCCGCCGCGCCGAGGCCAGGATCACCCCCGCCACCTGGCGTTCAATATGCACCGGCTGATCTTCCACGAGACCCGGACGGAGGCAGTGTAGGTGCGCCGGGATCACGGGTAATCGCCCGGAAATCAAAATCCGGACGGCAAAAAGGACAGAAAATGAGCCGCTTGCTAGCCTGATTTGGCGCGTTAAGCGCTCACCGTGCTGCCCCAGCTAAATCCATCAAGTAGATGGAGGTCCTCAAGGCAGCACGTCATCAGCCATACACGTCCCTTCAACGGTTACATCGGGTTGTGAACTGTAGCTATACAAGATGGCATGAACGGGCGGCGCGACGTCCAAATAGCCAAAAAACTGCGGGCGAGGGGATAGTTATGAGGAATAATGTTGGGTTGTCAGCCGTTAGCTGGTTGGCGTTGATGATTCCGACGAGTGCATTTGCGCAATCGGCGACTGAACCGTCAGCCGTTCCCACGCAACAGGCCGAAACGCAAGATATCATCGTCACCGCTACGAAGCGGTCTGAGAACCTGAGCCAGGTACCAATGTCGATTACGGCAGTGAGCGGCGAAACGCTCCAACAAAAGGGTATCACGAATGTCCAGGATCTTACCAAGATCACGCCCGGGCTAACGTATGTCGATAGCGGCACCGGCGTACCTGTTTTCTCGCTGCGCGGGGTGGGCTTTTACGATACCTCCGTAGGTGCTCGTCCAACTGTGAGCGTCTATCTCGACGAAGCGCCGCTTCCGTTTTCAATCATGTCTGCAGGGGCGGCATTCGACCTCGAACGAGTGGAGGTTCTAAAGGGGCCGCAAGGGACCCTCTTCGGCCAAAACGCGACCGGTGGAGCGATAAACTACGTCGCTGCAAAGCCGACGAGTACCCCGAAGGCCGGAGTGGACCTGAGTTATGGGCGGTTCAAGGATTACACTGTCGGGGGCTTCCTGTCTGGTCCCCTAACATCAAATCTCAATGCACGTATTGCTTTCCGCACCGAACAAAGTGGTGATTGGCAAAAGAGCTACACACGCGTTGGCGATACTCTCGGTCAAAAGAATTTCCTTCAGGGAAGGGCCATCCTCGAGTGGAAGCCAACCAGCGACCTAACCCTTACATTGGATGCAAACGGGTTCGTAGATAAGTCGGATACGCTCGCCGCGCGCTATACCCAGCTTTTCGTGTCCGTACCTTCGGCCCTGCCAATCGTGCCATTGATCACAACGTATCCCACGGCACCGGGCTCCTCAAGATTCGCGGACTGGGACCCCAACGTTGACTACGCAAAAGACAATCGCTTTATTCAGACGACGCTCCGCGCCAATTGGGACGTAACAGACGATATTTCGCTCGTCTCGCTGACGTCATATTCTCACATGAACGTTCACCAGGTCGCAGATCAGGATGGAACAGCGCTGCAGAACGCAATTTCTGACACGAACGCCAAGATCTCCTCGGTCTCACAGGAAGTGAGATTATCCGGTCATGAGGCGGCACTTCGCTGGATGATCGGTGCTAACTATGCGCGTGACAATGTCACAGAAAACGACATTTTTCAGACTAACTATTCATCGTCGGGTCAGTCGCTGCCCACGGGTCCCTTCGGAGGCGGCGTACTTTATGGTGTACAGAAATTCGACACCAAGGCAGCCTTTGGAAATCTCGATCTGGACTTGGGCCGCAAGCTGACGCTTCATGGCGGCGTCAGGTACACTCAGGCCGATCTTGCCTATCAAGGCTGCGCTAAAGATATTGACGGAACCGAGGCCGCCTCCTTCGGCACTCTGGTCAATATTATCAGGGGAAGCATCGGGCTTTCGCCGGTCGCTTTCGCTCCCCAAGGCTGCCTCTCCGTTAACGCGAATCTCGAGCCGGGCCTCGTTGTAGGTCAATTGAACCAGCATAATGTTTCGTGGCGGGCGGGCCTCGACTGGAACCCCGCCGACCGCCTGCTCTTCTATTTCAACGTTTCCAGGGGTTACAAAGGCGGAAGCGCTTCTCCCATTCCTGCCTTGCGGCAGGAACAGTACCAGCCGATAACCCAAGAGTCCGTTCTGGCATATGAACTGGGCTTCAAGGCTTCGATCATTCGCGGCACTCTGGATGCCAACGGGGCCTTGTTCTACTATGACTACACCAACAAGCAACTCAAGGGCCGTATTATAACTGACCCTAATGTATTTGGCCCCCTCGAGACCCTCGTCAATGTCCCGAAATCCCGCATCCAGGGAGCCGAGTTTCAGATAAATGCATATCCGATCCCCGGCTTAAGTGTTTCCGTGGGAGGTACGTACATAAACAGCAAGGTGACGAGCGACTTCGAAAACTATACGTTGGTCCAGTCAATCACCAACTTCAAGGGGCAGCGCTTCCCCTATACGCCAATGTATCAGGCGATTCTGGACATGGATTACCGTTGGGCCGTCGGGCGTTCCCTCACTGCATTCGTCGGTGGGAACTTGAGTTATCGTAGCAAGACGACCGCCGGCTTCGGGACTGAATCCATTCTTCAGGTGAAGGGCTATCCCCTCCTCGATCTTCAGGCCGGCATTGAAGGGCCAGGAAAACGTTGGAGAGTGACGCTCTATGGGCACAATGTCACCAATCAATATTATTGGACCAATGTTACCAAGCAAAACGATTTTGCCGTTCAATTGCCTGGCATGCCCGTCACCTACGGCATTCAGCTTAGCTCGCGATTTTGATGATGGCCGGCTGCGCGCAATTTAGAAACGATGTCCGTCTGGAGGCCCTAATGCCTGATCGAGAAAACATCCGAGTATTGTTTACTTTGCACCAAGGCGAAACAATCGAAGTCTCCGCCCTGCCGGGGCAATCGATTAGACAAGTGGCATTGGATAACGACGTGCTCGGGATTGTAGGTGAGTGCGGCGGTAGCGGCGCGTGCGGAACATGTCACGCTTATGTTGGAGGGCAGTGGACCGAGCGACTATCTCCGCCATCAGAGGATGAGCAGGAGATGCTGGAATACGTTCTCGAACCGAAACCAAATAGTCGTCTGACGTGTCAGATCATTGTCGAGGAGGCAATCGACGGCCTTGAGATCATTGTTCCTGACCACCAATTTTGATTTGGGACCTAGACATCCGCAATTCGCATATATGCGACAGGGATAGCATTATGAGCAACCAACAGACCGCGTTGCGGTCCTTTAGAGCGTGGGACAGTCTCGACCTTGAAGGGCTTCTCGTCTGCCTTTCCGAAGACATAGTGTTCGAAAATATTCCTATGGGACCGGTGTTTGGGAAGGAAAATCTGCAAAATATGCTTGCGCCTCTCTTTATGGCACTGGCGTCATGCGCCTGGGAGGTGCTCAATATCGCAGAGACGGCGGATGGAAGCGTGCTTAGCGAGCGCCGGGACGTAATGACTCTCAAAAACGGTCAGACAGTCACTCTATCTGTGATGGGCACGCTTGACTTTGATGTTGCCGGGAAAATTTCACACTGGCGGGATTACTTCGATCTTTCGGAGTTCAACGCTCAGATGGGATTGCCGGCCGATACTGGTCGGCGACTGGCTTCAAGCTAGCTTCGTTACGACGACAATCCACACAGGAGCGCGGGCCGAGCCGTCAAAAGTACCAGGTATCGATTGTGCAACATGCGAATGGAGGACTAAGAATGACTATGCCGGTGCCAGACCACGTTCACCCTTCGTTGGTGACGAAGTTCGATATCTTTCAACCTTCGCGGCCCGATGAGGAGTATTTCGCGGCGTGGGTCCGGTTTCAGAAAGAGGCTAAGAGTCAACTTCTATGGTCGCCTCTTCATGGCGGTCATTGGATCGCCACCGATGCCGAGCTCGTAATGAAGCTCTACGAAGACTCCGACACAATGTCCTCGCGTAGGCCGGGGATCCCTGTCTTTGACAGGGATATCGACATGGGGGCTTTGAGCCGTGACCCGCCCGAGCACAAGGCCTTCCGAAAGCCGCTTAACTTCAGCCTTTCACCGGCCCGGATTCGTTCGATGGAACAATTCATTAGAGCCGCTGTTCGGGAATTGATTGATCACTTGATTGCGAAGGGGTCCTGTGAATTTATATCCGAATTCGCGGATGTGATTCCGTTGAACGTTTTCATAAGCATGGTTGACCTCCCGAAGAGCGACCTGGATATGTTGGCGGGATGGGCAAGGGCCATTACCCATCCCACGGCCGCTGCCACGAGCGACGGTCCGGCCATATCGCGCGAGCAGGTCATGGACGCCTTGGGTAACTACTTGCGACCGTATATCGCCCAGCGCAGGCTGCAACCGGGAAGCGATGCGATCAGTGAGGTGGTCAACTCATTAGTCGACGGTCGCCCGATGACGGACGCTGAAGCGATTGGCGCGTGCACGCATTTAATGATCGCCGGCCTGGATACCGTGGCATCATTTCTCGGGTTCATGATGATGTTCCTTGCCGAGTCGCCCTCTCATCGGCAGGAACTTGTCTCGAATCCAGCGATAATGAGCGGAGCCATTCAGGAGATGATCCGGCGCTTTCCTCTAACGGTGAACTCTAGAATTGCGAGAGACGAACAGATCATATCCGGCATTAGAATTAAGCAGGGCGATGTTATTGCGCTTCCCACGATGCTATACAATCTGGACGAGCGTAAATTTCCTGATCCGCTCTCGATAAACTTTGCCCGCAAGGTAAATTCGCAATGCACTTTCGGGAATGGTGCTCATCGCTGTGCTGGCGCATCATTAGCGCGATTAGAGATCGAAATTGTTCTGCAAGAATGGCTGGCGCGGATTCCAAACTTCCGGCTAGCTCCGCAGAAATTGGACGTTGTCGGTGGAATCGTAGCGTCATTGCGTGAGTTGCACCTAATTTGGCAGTGAGTGCACAACAGTCCTGCTTCTGAGAAGCACACGCCCGCGTGTTTTCACGGGAACTGTGGTCACGACCTTTCCTGGAAGGCAAGCACTGGATTCTCTGGCTTTAAGAGCCTTCAGAGGTGGCCGGGTTGGCCTGCACAGGGATTGGTGACGGATAAGTGGATCGTCTGCAGGTTGCTTCTTCGAATTGCCGATATGGGGCGTCATGCAGGGAGGGCGTAGCCCGTCCGGAGTGACGCCCCATATCGACGGCCAAATTCATGCTGCCATCGCCAGTGGCAGGTTGTCAAAATACGTTTGATCCGGCGTCCTGGCGGCCAGGCTCGAGTGCGGCCTGCGGCTGTTGTAGAAGTTCAGATATCGGCCAATCGAGCCGCGTGCCTCGCTGACCGCGCCATAGGCGTGCAGATAGACCTCCTCGTATTTGACCGAACGCCACAGGCGCTCGACTATGACATTGTCGCGCCAAGCGCCTCTGCCGTCCATGCTGATCGCGATCTTTTCGCGCATCAGCACGCTGGTGAACGCCATGCTGGTGAACTGACTGCTTTGGTCCGTATTGAATATCTCCGGTTTGCCGAAGCGCGCCAGCGCTTCCTCCAGAGCCTCGACGCAGAAGTTGGCCTCCATGCTGATAGACACCCGCCAAGCCAGCACCTTACGGCTGAACCAGTCCACGATGCAACGAGATAGACGAACCCCTTCGCCATCGGAATGTAGCTGATGTCGGTTGCCCAGACTTGGTTGGGCCGCACGATCGGCAGTTTGCGCAACAAATAGGGGTAAATCTTGTGCCCCGGCGTCGGCTTCGATGTGTTCGGGCGACGGTAGATCGCCTCGATCGCCATCTTCTTCATCAGCGTGGCGACATGCTGGCGGCCGATCTCGATGCCTTCCTGCCGCAGAAGATCACGCAGCATCCGGCTGCCGGCGAACGGAAGCTCCATGTGCAACTCGTCGATCCGCCGCATGATGGCGAGGTCGGCGGGCGACACCGGCCTGGGCAGATAGTAAATGCTGCCGCGGCTGACCCCCAGTTCGCGTGCCTGCCTCGTCAGCGGCAACGTATGCATCCGGTGAGAACC
>NZ_CAVK010000175.1 GCF_000382885.1 Sphingobium indicum BiD32 | reverse complement strand
ATAATTTTGAATCCGACTCTGAATGAAATTGAATGCCCAATTTTTCCATGGGTACTGCTTAGTATTCGTAAGCCCATCGTACCAAGTTTGGAATTCGTCTAGCAGCAGCATAGTTGGTGCCGCTTCCAGCAATTCAAGAATTAGCTGGTCGGATGGGATATCGGTCTTCGCCGCGCCCATACCTTCCCACTTGCCCTTGATGTAGGTGCCGTGCGGGTGGCGATCAAAGAGCAGGTCCCAAAGAAACTTGTAGCGCTGGCGGTGAAGGCTCTCACCAATCACCAGCATCCCGTCGCGCAACGCAATGCTTCCAATATGTGGATCGCCGAGCGTGCCTGCCCAAGAGTTTAGCCAAGCGCCAGTCGATGTCGCATCATTCACGGCGTGGTAGAGCGCAGCCATCAAGTGTGACTTACCGAGCCCACGCTCACCAATGACGACCACTGGCCTTCCCTGGCCTGGGCCGACTGCTTCAATACCTTTCAACAGATCGTGAGTAGGGTATGTGATATCGAGGAATTCCTGAGCAGCGATCTGGGTCGCGCCGGTATTGCTATCGTTTGAGAGCTCAATCGCGGTCCCCTTGAGGCGCTTGCTCTGAAATTCCCCCCTGAGAGTTAGCCCCAACATTACCGAATCCTTCCGCTCATCGAATTAGCGCCCTGAGATAGATTTGGGTCACTTAATAATACTATCTGTTGATCTTGTGGTTTTCGTGCTGATGGGTCGGTGTCTAAACCTAGCCGTTTCAAAGCGTAGTAAAGAAGCGCGCGTCTAACTGGGATCGAAACCCGACCGCTGTGCATCCCATAGTCCAGCTCGATCGCACGCTTTTGGGCCGCACTGAGCTCAGGATGCGGCCCAACAGCAAGTTCAACGATTTCCTCCCAGGCAATGTCGGACATTGCTTGTTTTTGGGGAGCGCGAGTCTGACGAGTGTCCAAAATGCGCGAGATTACAAAATCCCGAAATTCGCCGCTCTTTTCGCAACAGGATCGAGCGTGCCAGCGAAATCCATCGAAGGCTAATGCATGCGGTGCTATCCAACGCCACTCTGGATCCTGTGCAGACATTGACTGATACCGGACTTCAATCGCCTCCACGCGCCTGATCGCAATGACGATTGACCGAAGTATGGTAGGGTCAATCCCGCGGGCTGGCGCCGGAGTTGCATCAAACACCGGCAAATTGCCGATCCAGGCATCATCTGGGCTGACGACGCCTTCAGCAACTGAACGGATTTGGGCTAAGTATTGTGTAGAGTCTGGCTTCAGGAACAACGGGCTGAAACACGATGAGCGGACATAGGTCTTTCCGCTCTTGTCGTAGATCATGTTGTTCTCTGCCAATGCGATATAGCGATTGAGGTCACCTGACGCCTGATTGGGTGACACCCCAAACTTTTCGATCAGGTCACTTCGGTTGACGTGCCCCTCCCAGAATAGGCGGAATTCGATGAATTGAAGCTTCTGCTCCACACCCCATCGCAAACTTGGTCGTTCTTCGCCCATTGCCAGCCTTAGCCCACCTACTTGAACCACCCAAAAAGTGGATGGATACAACAATAGGGGGTAAGGCGGCCTGTCCGCAACAAGTTTCTCTTTTGATTCAATATGAGCAAAAATCTGACGTTTACGAACCGCGTTCCAAGTCAATTATGTTGGCAAGGCCTTGTTGCGCCAGCGGTTCAGCAAGCGCCCGGACGCTGCGATGGTGTGTGAACAGCAGGACTTGGTTGGTCTTGCCAAACTCGGCGAGCAGGTCGAGCGTGGACCGGCTGCGCTCATCATCGAAATGCACCAGAATGTCGTCCGCAATGAAGGGCAGCGGCTCCGTCGCACTGGCATAATTCTCAAGACTTGCCAGCCGGAAGGCGAGGAAAAGCTGGTCGCGGGTGCCGTCGCTCATGGTAGCAACCGGAGCAATACCGCCATTGGCTCGCCGTCCAACCACGACCGGATGGCCTTTGTCATCGATATCGGTCTCGATTCCGGCAAATTCACCGAGTGTCGTTGCCGTGAACAGCTCGCCTGCCCGCGCAATGAGCGGATCTTGCTGCTCTGCGCGGATCGTTGCCATGGCCGACGTCACCAATTCGCGCGCAACCGATAGCTCGAGATAGCGTTCGAGGGCGAGATGCATCTGCGCTGCCGCCGCTTCGCGTTCGGCAACGGCGTGATTGACCTCGCTCTGGCTCAGATAGGCAGCAAGGTCGTCCTTTGCGGCTTTCTCGGCGAGAATGGCTGCCTCAATTTCGCTCTCGATCTCGCTAGCACGCGATGTCTGCTCGGTTAGTTCCGCGCGAACCTCATCGAGGTCGCGTTCATCCCATTCCGCCCGCAAGGCAGCGAGATCAAGCTTGTCGCCTACGTCCGTCGCGGTCCGTTCCGCCAGAGCGATCTCATCGCACAAAGCCGTGCGTGCTTCACACCGTGAAGCTGCGTCCAGAAGGGCCCCATCATCGCCGCCATCAAGTTTTGCCGAAGCCGCAAGCGTAGCCAGCTCCTCCCGAGCGGTGCCGAGGGCCTCTTCCGCTTGGTCGGCCTCGACCTTCGCCTCCTCAAAGTCGGGCAGTACACCATCATATTGGGTTTGCGCTGTGGCGTTGTCGGTAAACCGGGCCAGCAGCATCTGCGCTGCAACGACACAGTCTTCGCCGATCTCGATGGCGAGTTCGGTCGCGAGGCTGCGGACATCCTTCGCAAGGCTCGTCTCGTCTTCGTCCATGCGCTTGAGCCGCTGGCGGGCCTGCCCTATTGCCGAAAGCACACCGCGTGCGCCAACCCATTCGGTGACCGCACTGTTGGCATCTGTCGGCGAAATGTCGGGTTTGAGACCCAGCGCACCTGTTGCCGCAGGCCATGCCGCATCCCAGGCGGCCTGTGCGTCGGACAATTGTTGCACTTCCGCCTCAACCAGCTTGTGCTGCCGCGCCAAGTCCTCCCGGTCCCGCGTGTCCCTGCCATATTCGGCATGTGCTTGTTCGTGCCGGGAAATGGCGTTTTGCACCGCGCTGACCCGGGCCGCGAACGACAGTGTGGTATCGAGCTTGCGGCTCTGTTCGATGCGTTCGAGCAACTCTGCGGCCGGCGCAAGCTGGGCCTCCTCCAATGCCAGCGCATTTGCCGAATTCCGCAAGCGTTCCGATTCTTCCAGCACCAGTTGGCGGGCTTGACCAAATTGGAGCAGCGACGCCAGTTCCGGGTGTTTGACCAGAACTTGCGGAAAACTGTTCCCCCATTGCGCGATGCGCACTTCGCCTTGTGCGACAAGCGCGGCCGTCTCGGCAGATGCCGCCGTGACCGCAGTCCGTGCCTCTGCGACGCGCCGCAACGCGAAAGCGAGCGATGCAGCCCGTTCTGCCTCTGCCGCGCGGCGATCGGCAAGCTCGTCCGCAGACACGATTGCCGTTTCCAGACCGTCAGCAACGGCTAGGCGAGCAGTGGCGTCATCGGGCAGCTGTCCCGCGACATATGCCGACTTTACTGGCCTCCAGGCATCGGCGCGCAGGCTGCGCGCTTCGGCAAGTGACGCATCACTTGCAATGGTCCCGGATGCCTGAAGCGCGCCAATCTCAGCCTCACCGGCTGAAATGTCGCGCTCGGCTTGCCGCCTCAGTTTGGCCTGATCCTCGATCTGCGAAGTCAATGTCCCGCGCGCGGCCTGCTCACTGCGAATATCGTCAACGCTGGGGCATGGCAGAGTGGCAAGCGCATCGATGGTATCGAAGCCAAGCGCCTTGAGCCGTCCGGTCAATGTTGCGCTGTCCGTATCCAGCGCTTGCTGACGTGCCTGGTGTGCTGACTTCTGGGCCGCAAGGCTGGCAAAGGCGGATGATGACGCCTCGGGCGGAGCATTATGCCCTGCCTGGCGTGCCGCTTCCAAACAATCGTCAATCGCCGCAAGCGAAGCCGCCAGTTCGCCAAGGCGCTTTCTGGCAGAGGCTAGGCCTGGACGGCGCTCCACCATCTCGTCGGCAGCCGAGCGCACAAGATTGAGGGCAGACTGGTCCGGGATCAGTGGCGCAAGGTCCGCATCGGCTGGCAGACCAAGCATCCGGCGCAGCGCCGCCAGTTGAGCCTCGCCGTCATCAATCTCGCGCTGACGATTGGCACGATCGGACCGGGCCTTGCTGACGTGAATGGCGCGTTCAGCCAGATCACGCACCCGCTGTTCGGCGGCTTTGAGGTCCGGGTTCACCACCAGCGCATCAAGCCGTGCCTTCAGGCGGTCCCGCCGCTCGATCGCACCCTCGAGCCGCGTTTCAGCCCCGTTGCGCTGGTCCAGAGCAGTCCGCATCTTGGCCGCGAAATCACCCGGGAAGGACGCGACATCGTCGTAGCCGACCAGATCCTGTGTCAGGCCGGCCAGCTGACGCAAGTGGGGCGCGACGCGAAGGACGCGCTCCAGCCGGGACGTCGATGCGCCGAGGCTGCGCCTCTCGAGGCGCAGGGCCTCGAGCTTTTCCCCGGCTGCGAGCGATGCCTTGCGCGTCTGCTCAAAGGTTTCCCGGGTCAGTTGCGCGCCGCGTGCTGTCTTTTCGGCTGCCTCGAATGCGGTCAGCTGCTGGTAGAAAACACGATTTACCGACCGCCTCGTATCGAAAAGCTTGTCCGCTTCGCCGTCGATACCTTCAAGGCGAGATACCAGCGTGCGCAAGCCGCCGCCTGCTTCGACGATCAGACGCCCGATGTCGCCATCGGCGTGAAGCAATCGCTCCCCGCCGTTGCGCAAGGTTTCGTGGTTCAGACCAAAGAGTGTTTCGAACCGCTCCCGTGTGATGGCACCCAGCACCGGCGCAAGGACGGTGTCATCGAGCGCCGTTCCAGACAGGTCAGCCAGTGTCTTGCCGTTGCCCTTGCGGCGCTTGAGCGTCACCGTGCTACCATCTGCCATCAACATCGTGGCCCCGATGCGCATGCCATCGTAGCCGAACAAACTGCCGCGCTGAGTATTCTTAGGGATCGAGAACAGGAAGTCGCTAATCGCCTCGAGACAGGTGCTCTTGCCCGCTTCATTGGCACCGTAGACCACCGTGAGGCCCGCTGTTTCAGGAATGGCGAGCTCGCGACTGGCGCAGCCGCCATATTTCTCAAGGCTGAGTTCAGTCAGGCGCATGACCAGCCTCGCTAACTAGACTGCGCGCAAGGGCTGCGGCGCGTTCGGGTATCTCGGCGCGCATCTGCTCAATGAATGCATCGGCATGTGCGCCAGCGGGCAGTTTCGTCCGAATCTCGGCAAGCCGCGCTTCGAGAACTTGCGCAATTGCGTTGTCCTGGCTGAGGCGGGTCACTTCCTGATCAAGCTTTCCAGCCACCGTTGGATCGACAGCGTCCGGGGCTTCAGGATGGGCCGTTTCCAACCTCAGCTTTTCGAGCCACACGTCATCCGAGAGCGTTGCCAGCAGTGTTTCCACGTCCTCCCGGAAAGCGGTGCGCTCGAGGATCAATTTGGAATGGAGCGGTGTCGTTCCAGTCACTGTGAGGCGCAGGGCAATAGGCCGTCCGTCGGCCTGCTCTGCGCCTTGGGCGATATGGCTGCGAATGAGATCCAGTAGTTCGGGGTGTTCGCTCGTTCCCGACACATCAACTGTGATCGACGCCCAGCGCACCACATCCAGCGCGCGATGCTCGAGGCTGGTGACTCTGCCGTCATTGACTTTGACCAGGACGGCCCCCTTGGGCCCCGTCTCTCGTGGGTGTCGGCCCTGAAGATTGCCGGGATAGACGATGTGCGGGTGCTCGCCAAGCACGGCATGGGCGTGGACGTGGCCTAACGCCCAATAGTCATAGCCATGATTGGTAAGCTGCTCTGGCGTGCAGGGCGCATATCGGGCGTGATGACCTTCGCTGCCCGCACAGGCCGTATGGAGAACGCCGATATTGAACAGTGCTTCGGTTGCTGCCGGATATTCGCGCGCCAGATCTTCGGAGACGTCCGGGCGGGGGAAGCTCCGCCCATGGATCGCGACCCCGACATCATCGAGACGATGTGTGGCGGCCTTGGTCTTAGGAAAGACTTGGACATTGCCCGAGAGAGACAGCTTGTCGGCAAAACGATTGGCGGAGTCGTGGTTTCCAAGGACCATGAACACCGAGATGCCGGCTTCGTCCAGCCGGCGCATTCCCTCCATGAAGTAAAGGCCCGTCTGGAAGTTACGCAGATCGCCATCGAAAATGTCACCGGCCAACAGCATGAACCGGCAGCCCTCATCGATCGCAAGGGCCACCAGGTTATCGAAGGCCTCACGCGACGCCGCCTCGACGCGCGCGGCATATTCCGCAGATTTACCCGCCAATCCAAGTAATGGACTGTCGAGGTGAAGATCAGCGGCATGTACAAAGGTGAATTCGGTCAATCGAAGGCCTCCCGTCTCCAGCATGGCACGAACCACCCTAAAATGTCTCGATAAAATCGGTCCAGAGCATGTGGGGAAAGCCTTCCCCTGCTGCTGAGCCCACCGGTCTCATCAGACCCCTTCGTGCGGGACTGCCGCCCCGCAACGCCCCGCGAGAGGAAGAGGGCGGGATTGTCCCGTGACGGGCTGAGAGCGGCGAGAGAGGCTCGCTGCGGGTCCGTCGCGGAGAACTGCCATGGCGCAACGACATGTTGCCCGCTCAAACCCTGAGCGGATCAATCTTTACCAGCAAATCACAGACCGGATCATCGCTGATCTCGAGGCTGGGCGCGTCCCATGGGTTCAGCCTTGGGGATCTGCCAATACCGGCATCGGCATGCCGCACAATGCTGTCAGCTCCCGCCGATACAGTGGCATCAATGTGCTTACCCTCTGGCATGCCGTCGTCTCCCGAGGGTTTTCGAGCCATGCCTTCCTGACGTTCCGGCAGGCTGCGGCCTTGGGGGGCTCGGTGCGTCGCGGCGAACGGGGGGTCGGTATCATCTACACCCGCCGCTTTGTGCCCAGCAGCGAACGTCGCCGAGCGGATACCGAAGGCACCCCAACCAGTGGCGGGATTCCGTTCCTCAAGCATTTCACGGTGTTCTCGGTCGACCAGTGTGACGACCTGCCCGAACATATCTGTCTCCCGCCGCCGCCCATCCCGGATGGCCTGATCCTGCCACACGCCGAGGAGCTGATCACCGCTACGGGCGCCGACTTCCGCATCGGTGGCCCGTCCGCTTTTTACAGCCCGTCGCATGACTATGTCGCGGTGCCGCGCCCCGACGATTTCCATGAGCCGATCAACTGGCATCGCACGGCTTTTCACGAACTGGGCCATTGGACTGGCCATGCCACCCGGCTTGGCCGCGATCAGACCGGCAGCTTCGGCTCCAAGGACTATGGCCGCGAAGAATTGATCGCCGAAATGGCCGGAGCCTTCGTCTGCGCCGCACTTGGGATTGTGCCAAGCGTTCGCCACGCTGACTACATCGGCCCGTGGCTCCAGATTATCCGGGAAGACAATCGCGCCATCCTGCGCGCCGCCAGCGCTGCCTCCAAGGCGGCAGATTATATCCTCGCCTATCGTGACACCGCATCGACTGGCCTTGATGTCGCTGGTGAGGACGAAGTCGACGGCTTCGACCTGGAAGGGAGGTTGGCGGCATGAACCTCCTCACCCCCGAAATCCGCGCGGAATTGCTCGCGAACATGCACGCGCGCCGCAATGCGCAGGCACAGGGCAAACGGGAGCCTGATCCCGTTCCCGTTGCCCGGTTCTTTAATCCGCTTGGCGCGGCCACCTGGCTTGCCACCGAACTCGACGAGGACGGCATCCTGTTCGGCCTCGCCGATCTCGGCCTTGGCTGCCCTGAACTCGGCAGCTTTTCGTTGCGGGAATTGCAGTCGCTGCGCCTGCCGTTCGGCCTCGGTATCGAGCGGGATATCCTTTTCGATACTGCGTTGCCCATATCGGCCTATGTCGCGGCCGCCCGTCGTGCCGGTTCGATCCTGGGCGCTGAAAAGCTGCTGAGGGAACGCTCCATGCCAGAAGGGGATGGCTGAAATTTGGTGGCCTGGCGCCCTGCCATATCGTGGGGTGGTCCGCCTGCGGCGGCCCGAGAGGAAGAGGAAGGCCAGGGCCTTCGTGACGGGCTTGGAAGCCGAGAGAGTGTCTCGCGGCGGCCCGTCATGGAGACCTGCCATGGCCAGACAGCCTGCAAAAATCACCCTCAGCC
>NZ_CAVK010000176.1 GCF_000382885.1 Sphingobium indicum BiD32 | reverse complement strand
ATCTCGAAAGTCTGCAATGCGCGACTAAATCTCAAAACCCGTCAGTCGCCTACCCACCCAAAACTGCCGTATTCCCCCCTCACAACAACCCCATAGCCCGCATACTACTATGCCCGTTCGCGCCGACGATGATATGGTCATGCACCGCGATGTTGAGCCGCTTGCCCGCCTCGATGATCTGCCGCGTCACATCTATGTCCTGACGGCTGGGTTCGGGCGATCCGCTGGGGTGATTATGCACCAATATGATCGCCGCTGATCCCAGGTCGATCGCTCGCTTTATCACCTCGCGGACATAGATCGCCGCCTGGTCGATCGACCCGTCGCCCATATTTTCATCGCGGATCAGCATGTTGCGCGCGTTCAGGTGCAGCACCCGCACCCGTTCGACGCCCAAAAACGCCATGTCCGCGCGCAAATAGTCGAGCAGCGCCTGCCAACTGGCCAGCACCGGCCGCGCCGCCACTTCGTTGCGCAGCGTCCGCAGCATTGTCGCTTGCACGACCTTGATCGCCGCGATGCTGGTGTCGCCCATGCCCGGCACCCGCGCGATCGCCTGCCAATCCGCGCTCATCAGCCCGCCGATCCCGCCAAATTCGCGCAGCAACGCCTTGGCCAGCGGCTTGGTGTCGCGCCGGGGAATCGCGAGCGCGAGGAGATATTCGATCAGTTCATGGTCGTGCAGCGCATCCCCGCCGCTCTCCGCCAGTTTCTGCCGCAACCGCGCGCGATGCCCTGCGCCGTCATGCGTGACTTTTGCGTCCTGCTCCGCCACAGCTGCATCCCTCGCTACCGGCCATCGACGCTATAAGTTGCGGAATCGCGGGGCAAGGATATTTACACGGGGTCAGACGTTATGGTCCCGTTACGGACCATCTATAGCGTCACAGCAAAGCCGGGGTTGGCCATAAGCATGGAAGAACAGGACGGCGAAGAACAGGTTCGCCGGGGGTGGCTGCGCTGGCTGGGTGTCGGCACTGGGTCGCTTGCGCTGGTGCTGGCGGGGCTGTGGACGCAGCGCGCGCCGATCGCGGAAAATTTCGTCAGCCGCGAACTCAACCGGCGCGGGGTGCAGGCCAATTATGATCTGGTCGATGTCGGCCTGCGCACCCAGCGGATCGAACATATCGTGCTGGGCGACCCCGCCAATCCTGATCTGACCGCCAACTGGGTTGAAGTCGATATCGCCTTTGCCGGGCTGACGCCGCAGGTCGCTGCCGTGCGCGCAGGCGGCGTGCGGATGCGTGGCTCTTATCATGACGGCGTGTTGCGGCTTGGCGAACTGGACAAATTCCGTGATCCCGATTCGACCGCGCCCTTCAGCTTGCCCGACATTCTCCTCTCGCTCGCCGACGCCCGGCTGCGGCTCGATAGTGATGCGGGTCCATTGGGGATGCGGATCGACGGCAACGGCAATCTGCGCTCCGGCTTTCGCGGCAAGATCGCCGCCGTCATGCCGCGCGCTGCATTCGCCAGTTGTGGCCTGACGGAGGGGAGCGCCTCGCTGGCCCTTGCCATGGATCAGGGCCGCCCGCACGTCACTGGCCCGGTCCGCGCCGCGGCACTGGCCTGCCGCGACAGTGCCGCCATCGCCCGCCCGGTCGCCACGCTCGACCTGACCTTGGGTCAGGCGTTCGACCGCTGGACTGGCCATGTCGATCTGGCCGGCGATGCGCTCAAGGCCAGCGGCATCGTCCTCGCCGCACCCACCGGCCGCGTCGACTTCGCCGGCGCCCCGTCGGCCACCAGCGGCCGCGCCCGCATCGCTGCAAAGGCGCTGGCGGGGCAGGGGGCGATGCTCGAACAGGCCGGCCTTAGCGGCACATGGTCGTTCAAAAGCGGCGAAACCGCGCTGCAAGGCGAACTCTCCGGCCGCCAACTGCGCGTGTCCGGCCGCGATCCGCTCGCCTCGCTGCGCGCCTCCACCACCGGTACGCCGCTTGCCCCGCTCGCCGCCCGCCTCGCCGATTCGGTGCGCCGCGCAGGTGACAGCAACCAGATCAGCACCCGCTTCGCCCTCGTCCAGCGCGGCGCAACGGGCAGCCTTGTCCTGACCGACAGCCGCCTGACCGCCCGCAGCGGCGCGCAGGCCGGTCTCGCCCCAGATGGCCGTGTCACCCTGGGCTGGACCGGCCGTGCCGGTGCGCCGCTCGACTGGGCGCTCGAAGGCGCACTGCGTACCGAGGGCGGTGGCCTGCCCGAAGCGGCGCTGCGTCTTGCCCGACGCCCCGGCGGCGGCTTTGGTGGTGAGTTGTTCGTCGATCCCTATGCTGCGGGCGACGCGCGCCTGGCCATTGACCGTGTCCGCTTCATCGCCCAGCCCGACGGCACCACCCGCTTCACAACCGCATTGCGCCTCGACGGCCCCTTGCCCGATGGTCGCCTGCGCGGCCTCAGCCTGCCGGTCGAGGGTCAGCTTGGCACCAATGGCGCGCTGACGATCAACCGCCGCTGCGTCCCCCTGTCGCTACTCGAAGCCCGCACCGGCGCCTTCGCCATCGGCCAGACCCGTCAGACGCTCTGTCCGCTGGATGGCGGCGCGCTGTTCGCCATGGGACCAAAGGGTATCAGCGGTGGCGCGGACATTCGCAACCTCGCGCTCACCGGCACCAGCGGTGACAGCCCGCTACGCCTGACCGCCGATCATGCCCGCGTCGCGATTGGCCAGCCGGGCTTTGCGCTCGCCAATCCCGCGCTGACGCTAGGCCCGAACGACGCGCCCGTCCGCCTGGCCGCCGCCAGCCTGGACGGCGCGATGACCGCGCGCGGCCTTGGCGGCAAAGTCAGCGGGGCAGGGGGGCAGATCGGCACCGTTCCGCTGATTGCCGAACAGGGCAATGGCACATGGAGCTTCGCCAATAGCGCGCTCGATTTCCGCGCCGCCATGACCGTGCGCGATTCGCAGGTGCCCGTCCGCTTCAACCCGCTTGCCGTCCCTGATTTCGCCCTGACCCTCAAAAATGGCCAGATCGCCGCGACCGGCACGCTCACCGCCCCGCGCAACGGCGCAACCGTCGCCCGCACCGTCATCGCCCATGATCTTGGAAGTGGCAAAGGCCATGCCGACCTCAGCGTACCGGATCTCGCCTTCGGTCCCACGCTCCAGCCCGACGAAGTCACCCCGCTGGCGCTCGGCGTCGTCGCCAATGTCGCCGCGACCGTGACCGGGGAAGGGCGGATCGACTGGACTGGCTCTGCCGTCACCTCCACCGGTACCTTCCGCACCGACAATGCCAATCTCGCCGCCGCATTTGGTCCGGTGCAGGGCTTGTCGGGCGAAATCCGCTTCACCGACCTCATCAACATGGTCACCGCACCCGGCCAGACGGTGAAGATGGCATCGGTCAATCCCGGCGTCGAAGTACGCGACGGCACCGTCCGCTACCGGATCGAAGCCGGGCAGAAGGTGCGCATAGAGGGTGGCGGCTGGCCCTTTTCCGGCGGCGAACTGGTGCTGCTGCCCACCACCATGGATTTCAGCGCCGATGTTGATCGCTACCTGACCTTCCGCGTCATCGGGCTGGATGCCGGGTCTTTCATCCAGGCGATGGAGCTGGATAATATCTCCGCCACCGGCACGTTCGACGGGCTGATGCCGCTGATCTTCAACGCGCAGGGCGGGCGCGTTGCGGGCGGCGTGCTGGTCGCACGGCAACAGGGTATGCCGCCGTTGCTGATGCCCGAAGGCGTATTGCCGACCATCCCCTGCGATCCGACGCTCCAGTCGGGTGTCCTGTCCTATGTCGGCCCGGTGTCGAACGAACAACTGGGCGTCATGGGGCGGATCGCCTTCGACGCACTCAAAAATCTGCAGTATAAATGTCTGACAATCCTGATGGATGGCGCGCTGGACGGGGAAATGGTGACCAACGTCGTGTTCAACGGCATTAATCGCGGCCAGCTGGGCGGCGCGCCGGCGGGGCTGGCGCGCAACTTCACCGGCCTGCCATTCCTCTTCAACGTCCGCATTGCCGCGCCTTTCCGGGGGCTGCTCGGCACCGCCCAGTCTTTCATCGACCCGTCGCAACTGATCCAGAACAGCATCGGCGACCAGATGCAGGCGAACATGAAGGACAAGTTGAACGAAAGCCTTGCGGTTCAGCCTGCGGAAAGCGACAACGTTCCAAACAGGGAGCCGAAATGAAGAAGCAAGCAATCATGATGGCGGGTTTCGCCGGTCTGGCCCTGGGGGGCTGCATACAGGTCAAAGCCCCGGATCGGCCGATCGAAATCAACCTGAATGTGAAGGTTCAGCAGGAGGTCGTCGTGCGCCTGCAACGTGACGCACAGGACCTCATCCAGAATAACCCGGAGTTGTTCCCGCAATGACACGCAAGATTCTCCTGATCGCTGCTGGTGCCGCCGTCGCGCTGGCCGCCGGATTCGCGATGACCGCGCCCGCGCGCGCCCAGACCGGTGTTGTGGCGAGCGCGATGGCGGCCGGCACCGTGGGTGAACAGGCCGACGGCTATCTCGGCATCGCCGGGACGGTAGGGGCCGATGTCCGCGCCGAAGTCGAATCGATCAACATCAAGCGCCGCGCCGCCTATACCCAGCTGGCCAGCCAGCGCGGCGTCACGGTACAGGATGTCGCCGCCGCCACTGGCTGCCAGACGCTCAGCAGCCGGGTCAAGACCGGCCAGGCCTATCGCATCGGCGCGGGTGCGTGGCAGACCAAGGGCGCAGGCGCGATCGCGCTGCCCTCATATTGCGCAACGGCAGGCTGAAAAGCCGCTCTGGCGGACTTTTCTCATTCCTTCGTCCGGGTAGGGCAATCTCTGCCCAACCATGGTTGACTATCCGCAATCGCCTTTCTAAACGGGCCGCGCCTTGACGGGTGCAGCCGCAAGCGCCATGCCGCCTGCCATATGGGGTCAAACCCCGATGGAGGACGAACATGGTTGCGGATGGACCCGGACAGGACCCGGCGGGGGAGGACGCGCGCATCACGTCTCTGGAAGAGCGGATTGCGCGCGCTGAATCCGTCGAAAAGGTCAGGCAGGGGGCTGTGGAGCAGCAGGCGGACGACGGGTCTCGCCTGGGCAACCGGGTTCTTGCGGAGCTGATCGGCGGTCTTGTCGGCGGTGCGTTGATCGGCTGGGTTCTCGACCGGCTGTTTGGCACATCCCCATGGCTCCTGCTCGCCTTCCTCGGTCTTGGCATCGTGGCGGCGTTCAGGAACATCATCAGATTGACGACGACGAAGCGTCCCCCGGAATAAGGGACGCTTTTGTCATAGTCCGACGGTTTAGACGTAACAGGGGTCCAGCGTGGCAGAATCCGGCAAAATCGATCCGATGCATCAATTTGCGATCGAACCCCTGTTCGGTACGGATCATCTGTCGCTCGGCGGCTTCAACATCGCCTTCACCAATAGCGCGCTGTATATGGTGCTGGCTGCTGTGGTGCTGTGGATCTTCGTGATCGGCGGCATGAAGCGCGAACTGGTCCCCGGTCGCTGGCAGATGGCGGTCGAATATATGACCGGCTTTATCAAGAACCTGCTGATCGCGAATATCGGTGACAAGGGGCGGAAATATATCCCCTACGTCTTTTCGCTCTTCATGTTCATCCTGCTGGCCAATCTGCTTGGCATGTTGCCGCTGGGCCTGGTCGGGCTTCACCCCTTCACCTTCACCAGCCATTTCACCGCCACCGGCGTGCTGGCGATCATGAGCTTCTCGATCGTCCTGATCGTCGGCTTTGCCAAACATGGCTTCCACTTCTTCTCGCTGTTCGTGCCCCACGGCACGCCCGCGCTGATGATCCCGCCGCTCTTTCTTATCGAACTCGTGTCCTTCATGGTGCGTCCGTTCAGCCTGGGCCTGCGACTGTTCGTTGCGATGACCGCTGGCCACGTTCTGTTGAAGGTGCTTGCGGGCTTTGTCATCAACAGCGCAAATGCCTCGCCTGCACTGGGTCTCACCGTCGGCACCGCCAGCTTCATCCTGATGATCGGCATCAGCGCGCTGGAAATGCTGGTCGCCGTGATCCAAGCCTATGTGTTCGCGCTGCTGACCTCGGTCTATCTCAACGATGCCGAGAACCTGCACTGAGTTTCACCTGATTTCGTCAACAATCACATTATTCTAACGAAGGAGTTTACGACATGGACGCAGAAGCCGCAAAGCTGCTCGGTGCTGGCCTGGCCGCCATCGGTGCGGGCATCGCCGCCCTCGGTGTGGGCAACGTGTTCAGCGCGTTCCTCGAAGGCGCGCTGCGCAATCCGGGTGCCGCTGATGGCCAGCAGGGTCGTCTGTTCATCGGTTTCGCCGCGGCGGAACTTCTGGGTCTGCTGGCGTTCGTTATCGCCATGATCCTGGTGTTCGTGGCCTGACACGGTTCGGATGCGGGCAGGGCGGCCTCATGCCGTCCCGCCCGCATCCCCTTTAATTGACCGCGCCCTGATCGGACGGATAGATATGCCTCAAATCGCGCAAATTGCCGAAACCTACTCCAGCCAGATTTTCTGGTTGCTGTTGACCTTCGGCTTCGTGTTCTTCGTCATCGGCCTCGGCATGGTGCCCAAGGTTCAGGGTACGGCGGACGCGCGCGACGCGAAGATCAGTGGTGATCTGGACGCGGCCAAGGCCGCCTTCGCCCGCGCCGACGAAGCGGAAGCCGACTATCGCGTCCGTGACGCGCAAAGCCGTGCCGCCGCCCAGGCGACGCTGGTTCAGGCCAAGGCGCAGGCCGCCAAGGCATCCGAAACCAAGCTCGCTGCCGCCGATGCCGAAGTTGCTGCCCAGATCGCGGCTGCCGAAGCCCGGATCAAAGCTGCAAGCGACGCCGCTCTGGCAGAAATTGAAACCGTCGCTGCCGATGCGGCACGCGACATGGTGGCCCGTATCGCTGGCGTGCAAGCGTCTGACGATGCAGCCCGTAACGCAGTAAAGGCGGCACTGGCCCATGGCTGAGGCAGCAGCACAGCATCAGGCGGAAACGCCCCCGACCCTCGACCAGGCGATCCATGCCGAAGGGATGGAGCCGGTCGGCACCGTAGCGCATGAAGGCGTCGTGCCCCACACCGATCCCAAGGCTGTCGGCATGGACGCCACCGCCTGGGTCAGCCTGGCCATGGCCGCGTTCATCGCCATCCTCCTGTTCAAGAAGGTGCCGGCGCTGATCGGCGGCGTTCTTGACGGCCGGATCGCGCAGATCAAGGCCCAGCTCGCCGAAGCGTCGAAGCTGCGCGCCGAAGCCGACGCGCTCAAGGCGGAATATGAGGCGAAGCTTGCTGCTGCGACCGGTGAAGCCGACGCGATGCGCAAGTCTGCCGAGCATGAAGCCGAAACGCTGCTGGCCGATGCCCGCAACAACGCCGCCGAACTGGTTGTTCGCCGCCAGAAAATGGCCGAGGACAAGATCGGCGCTGCCGAACGCGCCGCCATCGCCGCGATCCGCGCCCGCGCCGTCAACGCCGCGACCACCGCCGCCGCCAGCCTCATCGCCCAGGGCCATGACGCCAGCGCCGACAAGGCACTGGTCGACAGCGCCATCAAGGGTCTCGGCCCGGTCGCCTGAACGCGCCGCGCGGTACAAATCGCAAGAGGGCCGGGCGCAATCCCGGCCCTTTTTCGTTGGCCGTTCTGCCCCCCATCCGTTCGTTTCGAGCGAAGTCGAGAAACCTCTGCGCGACGTTTCTCGAGTTCGCTCGAAACGAACAGAGGCTGGGTTTTGGCATTCGGGATTAGGCTATAAGCCCGCAACCTCCTGTTGCACGCCCCCATTGCGATCCCCGCCCGGCACGCTATCTCATCCCCATGTCGCAACCCCAATCCCCAGACCGTTTCAACGAGGACAAGGCCAGCTACACCGTGCGCGGTTCCGGCACGCCCGACCTCGACGTCGGGGTAGAGGCGATCCGTACCACGCTGCGCACGCTGCCGACCCGCCCCGGCGTCTATCGGATGCACGACGCGCGGGGCGATGTTCTTTATGTGGGTAAGGCGCGCGCGCTCAAAAACCGCGTCGCCAATTATACCCAGGTCGACCGGCTCCCCCGCCGCCTGCAACGCATGGTCGCCCAGACCCGCTCCATGACCATCGTGACCACCAACAGCGAGGCCGAAGCCCTGCTGTTGGAGGCGCAACTGATCAAGCGCTACCGCCCGCCCTATAACGTCCTGCTGCGTGACGATAAAAGCTTCCCCTTCATCCTGCTGCGGGAGGATCATGCCTTCCCCCGCGTCCAGAAGCATCGCGGCGCGCGCAAGGCGAAGGGCCGCTATTATGGCCCCTTCGCCAGCGCGGGGTCGGTCACCCGGACCATCAACGCACTGCAAAAACTCTTCCTGCTGCGCTCCTGCACCGACAGTTTTTTCGCCAACCGATCGCGCCCCTGCCTCCTCTATCAAATCAAGCGCTGCTCGGCCCCCTGCGTCGATCGCATCGATCCCGAAGGCTACGCCGAACTGGTCCGCGACGCGCAGGATTTCCTCGGCGGCAAATCGACCAAGGTGCAGCAGAAGCTCGGCACTGCGATGCAGGCCGCGTCCGACGCGATGGATTTCGAGCAGGCTGCCGTCATCCGCGATCGCCTGAAAGCCCTGACTTTCATTCAAGGGTCACAGGCGATCAACGCCGAAGGGCTGGGCGACGCCGACATTTTCGCGCTGGCGCAAAAGGGCGGGGCGATGTGCATCCAGGCCTTCTTCATTCGCGGCGGGCAGAATTGGGGCCATCGCAGCTTCTTCCCGGTCCACACAGCGGAGGTGGCCGAGGATGAAGTGCTGGCGAGCTTCATGGCGCAATTTTACGAAGAAGTGCCGCCGCCTAAGCTGGTCCTGACCGACCGCGCCCCCGCCGAATGCGAATTGATGGCGCAGGCGCTGACCGAACGGATCGGCAGCAAGGTCCGCATCGAAGTCCCCCAGCGCGGTGACCGCACCCGCCTGATCAAGCAGGCGCAGCGCAACGCGGTGGAGGCGCTGGACCGTCGCCTCGCCGAAACCACCAGCCAGGGCAAGATCCTCGACGAACTGGTCGAGACATTCGGGCTGGATGGCGTCCCCGACCGCATCGAAATCTACGACAACAGCCATATCCAGGGTGCCCACGCGCTTGGCGCGATGGTCGTCGCCGGACCCGAAGGTTTCCGCAAGAACGCCTATCGCAAGTTCAACATGAAGAATCCCGAAATCTCCAACGATGATTTCGCGATGATGCGCGACATGTTCGAGCGCCGCTTCGGCCGCGCCCAGCGCGAGGACCCAGACCGCGACAGCGGCGAATGGCCCGATCTGGTCCTGATCGACGGCGGCAAGGGCCAGCTATCGGCCGCCCGCGCGATACTGGAGGAAATGGGCATAGAGGATGTCACCATGATCGGTGTCGCCAAAGGCCCGCATCATGGCCGCGACGGGCGCGAGATATTTCACCTGATGGACGGCCGCGAACTGATGCTGCCGGTCAATCACCCCGTCCTCTTCTACCTCCAGCGCCTGCGCGACGAAGCCCACCGCTTCGCCATCGGTGCCCACCGCGCAAAGCGCAGCAAGGCGATCACCGTCAGTTCATTGGACGAAGTCCCCGGCATCGGCCCCGCCCGCAAGAAAGCCCTTCTCATGCATTTCGGCACCGCCCGCGCCGTTCGAGACGCCGCGCTGGAGGATCTGGCCCGCGCGCCCGGCGTTTCGACGGCGGTGGCGCAGCAGGTCTATGATTATTTTCATGGCTGATCCTGGCGGGCTAGGATAGGCCATGTCCATTCTCGCCACCCCCGCCATCGTCTGCTCTTTGCGCGCCCATGGCGAACATGGCGCGATCGCGCGGTTGCTGACGCCCGACCATGGCCTGATCGCGGGCTATGTCCGGGGCGGACGATCCCGTGCGATGCGTCCGGTGCTGTTGCCCGGCAATGCCGTCGCCGCGACCTTCCGCGCCCGGACGGAGGACCAGCTTGCGGGCCTGACCGTCGAACTGGCGCACAGCCGCGCGCCGCTCCATGCCGAACCCTTGCCCGCCGCCGCGATCGACTGGGCCTGCGCGCTGACCGCCATCGCCCTGCCCGAAGGAACGCCCTATCCCGCGCTCCATAGCGCGCTCGATGGCGTGCTGGGCGCGGTGGAGGCGGCCCCTGCCGCGCGCGGCTGGGCGGTGGCGCTGGTCCGCTATGAATTGCTGCTGCTCGCCGAACTCGGTTTCGGCCTCGATCTCACCCGCTGCGCCGCATTGGGCGACGCCGACGACCTCGCCTATGTCAGCCCGCGCAGCGCGGCGGCGGTCAGCCGGGCCGGAGCGGTCGGCTATGAAAGCCTGCTCCTGCCTCTGCCCCCCTTCCTGCTGGAGGGCGGCACGGGGGAGTGGAGCCAGATTGTCGACGGGCTTCGTCTCACCGGCTTCTTCCTCGAACGCTCCATCCTCACCGATTGGCGCGCCGACGTGCTGGCCGCGCGGGAAAGGCTCGTCGAAAGGCTCAAAAGGGCGGTTGCGTGAAACCTCCTGTCTCCATAAGGGGCAGCCACCTAATATAAGGAGTCTCGCCATGTTGATCGCCCTGTTTCCCGGAGACGGCATCGGTCCCGAAATCGTCGATCAGGCCAAGCGCGTGCTGGATGCGCTGGCGATTGATGGCCTGACCTACGAACAGGGGCTGGTCGGTGGCGCGGCCTATAAGGCGGTCGGCCATCCGCTCCCGCCCGAAACGCTGGAACTGGCCAGACGCGCCGACGCAATCCTGTTCGGCGCGGTCGGTGATCCCGATTGCGACGCGCTGGAACGCCATCTGCGCCCCGAACAGGCGATCCTTGGCCTTCGCAAGGAACTGGGCCTCTTCTCCAACCTGCGTCCCGCCAAGGTTTTTCCCGAACTGGCCGGTGAATCCGCGCTCAAGCCCGAAGTTGCCGGTGCCATCGACCTGCTGATCGTGCGCGAAACCAATGGCGACGTCTATTTCGGTGAAAAGGGCTTCCGCACCACCAAGGACGGCCTGCGCGAAGGCTATGACGTCATGTCGTACAACGAAGCCGAAGTCCGCCGCATCGCCCATAGCGGCTTTCAGGCCGCCCGCGCCCGTCGTGGCAAGTTGTGCTCGGTGGACAAGGCCAATGTGCTGGAAACCAGCCAGCTGTGGCGCGACGTGGTGATCGAGGTATCGGCGGACTATCCCGACGTCGCCCTGACCCATATGTATGTCGACAATGCCGCGATGCAGCTGGTCCGCAACCCTGGCCAGTTCGACGTTATCGTGACCGGCAATCTGTTCGGCGACATATTGTCGGATCAGGCGAGCATGTGCGTCGGCTCCATCGGGATGCTGGCATCTGCGACCCTGAACGGCAGCGGGCAGGGGCTGTACGAACCGATCCACGGCTCCGCCCCCGACATCGCCGGCACCGGCAAGGCCAATCCGCTGGCAACGGTCCTGTCCGCCGCGATGATGCTGCGTTATTCGCTTGGTCTCAGTGCACAGGCGGATCGCATCGAAGCGGCGGTGGGCAAGGCTCTGGCCAATGGCGCACGCAGCGCCGATCTGGGCGGCACCATGACCACGGTTGAAATGGGCGATGCCGTACTGGCGGTATTATAACCCCCCGTTCGGACTGAGCCTGTCGAAGCCCCGCCCTTCTTGGCGAAGAAGAGCGGCCCTTCGACAAGCTCAGGGCGAACGGGTTTCGAGATCATTTGTGCATGACCGACTTCTCCCTCGCCTCGCTCCGTGCCGCCGCCGCGATGGTCCATGCCCAGGTGCCACCGACCCCGCAATATGCCTGGCCGTTGCTGGCCGCCCGCGCCGGATGCGACCTGTGGGTCAAGCATGAAAATCACACGCCGACCGGCGCGTTCAAGGTGCGCGGCGCGATCACCTATATCGACTGGCTCCGCCGCACCCACCCGCACGTCACCGGCATCATCACCGCAACGCGCGGCAATCACGGCCAGGCGCAGGTCCGGGCCGCCACGGCAGCGGGCCTTGAGGCCACGATCGTCGTCCCGCATGGCAATGCGCTGGAAAAGAATGCCGCGATGCGCGCGTTCGGCGCGACCCTGATCGAACATGGCCATGATTTCGACAGTGCCAAGGCAGAAGCGCTCCGCCTGTCCACCAAGCAGGGGCTGTTCATGGTTCCCGCCTATCATGACGAACTGGTGCGCGGCGTCGCCAGCTATGGCCTCGAACTGTTCGACGCCGTGCCGGACCTCGACACCGTCTATGTGCCGGTCGGCTGCGGCTCTGGCCTGTGCGGCACCATCGCCGCGCGCGACGCGCTGGGCCTCAACACCAAAGTCGTCGGCGTCGTCTCCGCCCACGTCGATGCCGCCAAGCGCTCGTTCGAGGCGGGGCAGTTGCTCGCGTCCCCCACCGCCTACACCTTTGCCGATGGCGTCGCCGTCTGCACCCCGGTGCAGGCGGCGCTCGACTATTTCGGTCCGCGCGCCGACCGCTTCGTCGCTGTCACCGACCATGAAGTCGCCGCGGCGATCCGCCATTATTGGCAGGACACGCATAATCTGGCGGAGGGGGCAGGGGCCGTTGCGCTCGCCGCCTTGCTTCAGGAAAAGGAGGCGATGCAGGGCAAGAAGGTTGCAGTTATCCTGTCGGGCGGTAATGGCGACATGAGCCAGATGGCCGAAATATTGGGCGGCGCCACCCCGGTGGTGCGGCAAGACATGCGGAAAGCGATATGAAGCGGAAAAGCGGTCAGAACCCGGAGATCACCAAGAACTGGAAGCCGGCGACGCTGGCGATCCGGGGCGGCACCGCGCGCAGCGAATGGGGCGAAACCTCCGAAGCGCTCTTCCTGACCAGCGGCTACAGCTATGACCGGGCGGAGGACGCCGCCGCGCGCTTCGCCGGCGAACAGCAGGGCATGACCTATTCGCGCCTCCAGAACCCGACCGTGGAGATGCTGGAACAGCGCATCGCCCTGCTCGAAGGGGCAGAGGCCTGCCGCGCCACCGCGACCGGCATGGCGGCGATGACAGCCGCGCTGCTGTGCCAGTTGTCGGCGGGCGACCATGTCGTCGCGGCCAAGGCCGCCTTTGGCTCCTGCCGCTGGCTGACCGACACGCTGCTGCCCAAATTCGGGATCGAAACCACGACCATCGACGCGCGCGACACCGCCGCATGGGAAGCCGCGATCCAGCCCAATACCAAGGTGTTTTTCTTTGAAACGCCCGCCAATCCGACCATGGACGTGGTGGACCTGGCCGCCGTGTGCGCCATCGCCAGGGCGCATGGCATCACCAGCGTCGTCGACAACGCCTTCGCCTCGCCCGCGCTCCAGCGGCCGATGGAGTTTGGCGCGGATGTCGTCGCTTACAGCGCGACCAAGATGATGGACGGGCAGGGCCGGGTGTTGGCGGGTGCGATCTGCGGCACGCGGCAGTGGATCGACAATGTCCTGCTGCCCTTCCACCGCAATACCGGCCCAACGCTCAGCGCCTTCAATGCCTGGGTGGTGCTGAAAGGCCTGGAAACGCTCGACCTGCGCATCCGCCGCCAGAGTGAAAACGCGCTCAAGGTTGCCGCCTTCCTCGAAGGCCGAGTCGCCAAGGTGCTGTATCCGGGCCTGCAAAGCCATCCCCAGCACGCGCTGGCCATGTCTCAGATGGACATGGCCGGACCGATCTTCTCGCTCTATGTCGGCGGTGGCCGGGCCGAAGCGCATGGCCTGCTCAATGGCCTCGAACTGGTCGATATCAGCAATAATATCGGCGACTCGCGCTCGCTCATGACTCATCCTGCCTCCACCACCCATTTCGGCATGGCCGAAGCGGCGCGGCTGGAAGTCGGCATTACAGAGGATATGCTGCGCCTGAACGTGGGACTTGAAGATGCCGACGACGTGATCGCCGATCTCGATCGCGCGCTGACGTCAATAGGGCGTTGACGGGAGGCCTCGGCCAAGCGCATCTCATAGCCATGAACGCGCTCTTCCCCTTCCACGCGACGACGCGCGACGTCATCGTCCATGTCGCCGTCTCTTTCCTGCCCGAACAGTCGGAGCCGGATCGGGGCCGCTGGTTCTGGGCCTATCATATCCGCATCGAAAATCAGGGCGACCTGCCGGTGCAACTGCTGACCCGCCACTGGATCATTACCGACGGGCGCGGCATCCAGCACCGGGTCGATGGTGACGGCGTGGTCGGCGAACAGCCAGTGGTGCAGCCGGGCAAAAGCTATGATTATGTGTCGGGCTGCCCCCTCAATACCCCGACCGGATCGATGACCGGCAGCTACCAGATGATCGGAGTGGGCGGAGAAACCTTTGAGGTTGCGATTCCCCATTTTGCGCTCATCGCCCCGGCGGTAGCCGAATGAAGCGCACCCATTTGCCGCTCAACGGCCTGCGTGTGCTGGACGCAGCGGCCCGCCACCTGTCCTTCACCCGCGCCGCCGACGAACTGGCGGTCACCCCCGCCGCCGTCGGCCAGCAAATCCGCGCGCTGGAGGATCTGCTGGGCGTCGTCCTTTTCCGCCGCACGCCCAAGGGGCTGGAACTGACCCCGGAAACCGAAGGCGGGCTGGACGCCCTGCGCGCCGGTTTCCTGGAATTTGAGGAGGCCGTCCGCGCGATGCAGGCGGGCCAGTCCAGCAGCGCGCTGACCATCGCCGCGCCGCGCGACATCACCGCCAAATGGCTCCAGCCGCGCCTTGCCGCCTATGCCGCCAGCCAGCCGGGCCTCACCTTCTCGCTGGTTGCGGCGGACGATATTCTCGATTTCACCGAAGCCAATCTCGATCTTGCCCTGCGCCTGTCGGACCGGGTCGGCGAGCATGAGGGCGTCAAGCTGGGCGAATCGCTCTTCGTCACAGTGGAGGCTGCCAATGGCGGTCCCGACCAGCGCATCGAATGGCCCGGCTGCCCATCGGACGATCAGCCCGCAACGATCCGCGTTGCCGATGGCGGTCTCGCGATCGAAGCTGCCGCCACCGGCTTCGGCCGCGCCAGCGTGCCGCTGTTGTTGGCAGAGGCGGACCTGACCGCCGGACGCATCCGCCAGGTCGGCGACTCCGTCCCGTCGCCGCTCTCCTACTGGCTCATCGCCCCGTTGCCGCAATGGCGCCAGAAAAAGGTCAAGGCGCTGGTCGAGGCGCTGACGCAATAATATAGATCCGTTCGCCCCCCGATCGAGCCGGGGGCAGGCTCTGAGCCTGTCGGGCCGAAGGCGACCGGAGGTCAACGGCCGTTCTTTCTTGGAAAGAAGAACAAGGATTCGACAAACTCACCCGACCTCATCCGGCCGCAACCGCCGCAATTTCGGTGCGGTCGCCATCTGCGCCGCATCCTTGATGTCCACCCGCAAATCCTCGCGCATCTGGTGGATCGACGCGATCACCGGTCCCATCGCCACGCCCAGATCGACCAGTGCTGTCTCCGCCAGTTGCAATGAGCTTTCCAGCGTCTCCGGCACCGCATCACTCGCACCCGCCCGATAGAGTTGCGCGGCATGATCGGTATCGCGGGCGCGCGCGATGATCGGCAGGTCGGGCACCCATCCGCGCACCCGTCTGGTCAGTCGCACCGACAGCACTGGATCGTCCATCGTCAGAATCAGCGCGCGGGCATGGCCCAGCCGCAGCTTGTCGAGCATCTCCACCCGCGCCACATCGCCGAACAGGATGGGATAGCCATCCCGTCTTGCTTCGGCGACGACATCGGGGTCCGATTCGACTACGATGAAGCGCTGCTTGTGGGTCTTGAGCAGGTCGCACACCATCCGCCCGACCCGGCCAAAGCCGATCACCACCGCCGCCGCTTCGACATGCTCCTCGCTCGCCTCAGGCACTTCCTCGCCCAGCGCCATTTCCAGTTGCCGGGCGATATCATGCCCGACCCGCGCCAGCAGCGGCGTGATAGTCAGGCCGATGGCGGTGACGATCTGCCAGAAAGCAGCGGTCGACGGCAATATCAACTGCGCGGCCGCTGCGGTCGACAGCACGATCAGCGTGGTCTCCGACGGGCTGGACATGAGTACCCCGACCTCCAGCGCCACGCCCTTGCGCGCCCCTGAAAAATAGAGCAGCGCCGCGGTCACCAGCGTCTTGGCCAGCACCACCCCGATCACCGCCAGCAACAGGCTCGGCCAGTTGGCCAGGATGACGCGAATGTCCAGGCTCATGCCGACCGTGATCAGGAACACGCCCAGCGCCAGCCCCTTGAACGGCGCGGTCATCACCTCGACCTCGCCATGATAGTCGGTCTCCGCGATCATCAGCCCCGCCAGCAGCGCCCCGACAATGGGGGACAGCCCCGCAATCGACGTGGCCAGGCTGGAAACGATGACGACCAGCAGGCTGGCGGCCAGAAACACCTCCGGGCTTTTCGTCCGCGCCGCCTGGCTGAAAATATGCGGCAGGAACACCCGGCCCAACACCAGCATGATGGCGATGGTGACGCCCCCGCGCATCAGCGTGCTCATCATCTCGCCCCACGCCCCGTCCGGGCTGGCCGCGACCGACGGAGCCAGCGCACCGAGCATGAAGATGATCGGCACCAGCGCCAGATCCTCGAACAGCAGCATCGAAAAGGCCGCCTTGCCGACCGCGCTCTGCGTACCGACCATCGGCAGCACCACAGCGGTGGAGGATAGGGCCAGCGCCAGACCCAGCCCGACCGCGCCCGCGGTCGGCTGCCCCAGCATATATAGCCCCAGCGCAATCAGCGCGCCGCTACACAGCAATTCTGCCGCGCCCACGCCGAACACCTGCGTCCGCATTGTCCACAGCCGCTTGAAGCTCAGCTCCAGCCCGATCGAAAACAGCAATAATATGACACCCAACTCGGCAAATGGCTCTATCGCCGCGCGGTTGGAAATGGTGACATGATAGAGCCAGGGATATTGCCCGACCAGCGAACCCAGCCCCGCCGGCCCGACCGCCAGCCCGACCAGGATGAACCCGATCACCGGACTGATCCGAAACCGCGCAAAACCTGGGATGACAAGACCCGCCGCTCCCAGAACGACAAGTGAATCGGAAAAGCTTTGAGGGTTGATCGCGCCTGTCATGACGCGCATCATTGCGGCAAGCTTCCTTAATAGCTAGCCGTTGCGTAGGAAAAATGCATGAGATGAATGTGCAGCGGATGTTGTCATATTATGAACCGTTATTGTGCCATTATGATGTAAATCACCCAAAATAAATTTTTAATATGGTTTTTATTAGAATAATATGAAAGCATATCTGCTTAAGGTATTTCGAGGTATAGAATGATTGGTTCAAGTTTCTTATGCAATATCTGTGGATCTTCTGCAATATTTGATCCAGGAGAAAATTGGCGCGAAGATGCTACATGTCAGACATGTAATTCTTCTGTGCGTTCTAGGCAAATGGCGCACTGTATTACGTCTAACATCTTAGGGCGATCGGTTATATTGAGTGGGTTGGATTTGCCGCACGTGCAGGGTATCGGGCTGAGCGACAACAGTAATTTAGCCCATTATCTTACCCGTGCGTTCTCCTATCAAAATACTTATTATCACCAAGAGCCGCTGCTCGACATTTGTCGACCGTCAAGCAGATGGATCGAGTCGGTGGATTTCCTCTTGTCGAGTGACGTTTTTGAACATGTCCCTTCGCCGGTCGAAAAAGCATTCGAAGGTGCCTGCAAGGTCCTTCGTCCGGGTGGATTGCTAGTCTTGACGGTACCCTGTGATGCGCGCGCTCAAACCACCGAGCATTTCCCCAATGTTCGCAATTTTCGCATTCTTGATTTCGAGTCTGAATGGCTGCTGCTGGGAAAGACGCCGGAGGGCGCTTTTGAAGTCCATCGAGACCTCATCTTCCACGGTGGACCGGGAACGACAGTCGAGTTGCGCTTTTTCTCCGAAAATCACGTCATCAAGCTGTTGGAGGACGCAGGTTTTCACGACATTCGCGTTCACAAAGAATCGGTACCCGAGTTCGGAATTTTTCCGCCTCATCATGAAGGTCTGCCGATCACTGCCAGAAAATGACGGTTTCAGTGGGATGACAGAGCTCTTCCGTTCGATTTGGTGCGGACGGCGGGACTTGAACCCGCAATTCCAGGGGAAGGCGGATTTTAAGTCCGCTGCGTCTACCGATTTCGCCACGTCCGCGTGCCACGTTCCCTGACGGCTGGCGCGGATCAGGTCAAGACGCTGCGGTCAGCTTTCGCCCTTGACGTTCAGCCGTTCGCGCATTTCCTTGCCCGGCTTGAAATAGGGGACGCGCTTGGCCGATACCGGCACCTGCTCTCCGGTGCGCGGATTGCGTCCGGTGCGGGCGTCGCGCGCGCGGGTGGTGAATGCGCCAAAGCCGCGCAGTTCGACACGACCGCCCGATGCCAGCCGGTCGACAATCTCGCGGAAGAAAAGATCGACGATTTTCTCTACCTCCGCAAGGTTCAACCCCGGATTCTCATCGGCCAGTTTCTGGATCAATTCCGAACGGATCATTGGTTCTCCAGCGCCCCTCTGCTGTGCCCCTGTCTTTGCATAGAGATTCGGCAAGGCGTTGACAATGAGGGAACAAGAAGTTCGTTTCGTTTCCAGAAACATATACCTGTCTCTTAT